>JACQCB010000002.1 GCA_016201805.1 Nitrospirota bacterium
CTGGTCATTCACCGATACGCAGAGGGTCTTCGGATAGCTGCGATACCCCTTGAATACCGGAATTCCCCCCCGCGCACGGATGAAGTCTTCCGCAAAACGGTCCAGCTCGTCTGTCGTAACCCCCGGGCGAATCTCCCGCTTCAGGCCTTCGAGCGTTTCCGCGACGATCTTCGACGCCTGAGCCATAATCCCGATCTCCTCAGGCGTCTTCAGAATAATCATGCCGCGCCGCGCTCCGGCAGCAGGTGCAGCACACGGCGATAGACCTCCTCGATCGGTCCGGATCCGTCGAGTTCGGAGAGGATGCCGCGCTGCCGATAATACGCGATGAGCGGCGCGGTCTGCTCTTCATAGACCGACAGCCGCGCGTCCACCGTCTCCTTCTGATCGTCGGCCCGCTGAATCAGGCCCGCACCGCACCGGTCACAGACTCCGTCCCGTTTCGGCGGGGCAGAATCGACATGAAACACCGCCTGGCACTTGGGACAACTGCGCCGCCCGCTCAATCGCCGCACGACTTCCGCGCGCGGAACGGTAAAGTTGAGAACCCGATCCAGTCGCTGCCCCTTGGACTCCAGCAGCCCGGTCAGTTCTTCCGCCTGCGTCACCGTCCGCGGAAAGCCATCCAGCAGGAACCCCTCCGCGCAACTCGGCTCGGCCAGCTTCGCTTTGACGATCCCGACCACCACGGCGTCCGGCACCAGCTTGCCCTGGTCCATGCAGGCTTTGGCTTCAAGCCCCAACGCCGTCTTGTTCCGAACCGCTTCCCGGAGGATGTCTCCGGTCGAGATCTTCGGGTGGTGGAACTGCGCCGCGACCCGCTCCGCCTGCGTGCCTTTTCCCACTCCCGGCGCACCGAGAAACACCACGCGCATAAGAGGCCTCACCCGCTCCGGCCCCGCATCCGCCCCTTCGCCAGAAAGCCTTCGTAGTTCCGCATCAACATGTGCGACTCAATTTGCTGGGCGGTGTCCAGACCGACTCCGATCACGATCAGCAGGGACGTCCCTCCGAAGTAGAAGGGCACGTTCAGCTTGTAAATCAAAAATTCGGGAATGACGCAGACCGCCGCCAGGTAGAGCGAACCCGCCGTGGTGATGCGGGTCAGGACATTATAGATATAATCCGAGGTCCGCTGCCCCGGGCGGATGCCCGGGATGAACCCGCCGTACTTTTTCATATTGTCGGCCATGTCGATCGGATTCAGCACCACCGCCGTGTAAAAAAAACAAAAGAACACGATCAATCCCACGTACAACAGCGTATACAAGAGCGATCCCGGCGCGAGTTGGGCCCCGATCGACTGCACCCACGGCACCTGGATGAACCCCGCGATCGTCGCCGGAAAGGCAATGATCGAGGAGGCAAAAATCGGCGGGATGACCCCGGCCGTGTTGATCTTCAACGGAATGTGCGTACTCTGCCCGCCGTACACTCGCCGTCCGACTACGCGCTTGGCATACTGGACGGCGATCTTGCGGCGTCCGCTTTCCAAAAAGACGATGGCCGCCACGACCCCCAGCATGACAAAGACCAGGGTGAGCAGGAGGATGAAGCTCAACTGCCCGACCTGGTACAGATCGAACGTCTGCGCGACCGCGTTCGGGAGCCGCGCGACGATGCCGGCAAAGATGATCAGCGAGATGCCGTTGCCGATCCCGCGTTCGGTGATCTGCTCGCCCAGCCACATGAGAAAGGCGGTGCCCGCGGTCAAGGTGATGACCGTCATGAGGCGAAACGGCCATCCTGGATTCAGCACGAACGCGCCCTGGTTCATCCCTTCCAGCCCTACCGCGATGCCGAACCCCTGGATCAGGGCGATCCCGATCGTGCCGTACCGCGTATACTGGATGATCTTCTTCCGCCCTCGCTCGCCCTCCTTGGCCAGCTTGGACAGGTGGGGGATCACCACCGTGAGCAGCTGGAGGATGATCGACGCGCTGATGTAGGGCATGATGCCCAACGCGAAAATCGTCAGCCGCGACAGCGCGCCGCCCGAGAAAATGTCCAAAAACCCCAGGAGCGACCCACCCTTTTCGGTCAGGAACTTGGCCAGTTCCTCGTTATTGATGCCGGGTGTCGGCACATGGGCGCCGACCCGATAGACCGCCAGCATCGCAAGCGTGAACAGGATGCGGGTGCGCAGCTCGGGTATTTTAAAGACGTTCTGAAAATTCGTGAGGAGTCGTTCAAGCACCGCCGATGACCTCAGCCCTCCCGCCGGCAGCTTCGATCTTGGCCATCGCCGACTTGCTGAACTTGTGGGCTTGAATCACGACCGGCTTCTCCAACTCGCCTTGGCCGAGAATCTTCACCGGTTGGGACTTCCGCCTCACAAGCCCGGCGTCGACCAACGCCTGCGGCGTGATGGGATTCACCGCCCCCAGCGTGGCCAGTGCCTTGAGATTCACGATCGCGTATTCCGTCCGAAACGGGTTCGTAAAGCCGTGCTTGGGCAGGCGACGAATGAGGGGCATCTGTCCGCCCTCGAACCCCGGCCGCTTACCTCCCCCGGACCTGGCCAGGAGTCCCTTGTGTCCTTTCGTGGCCGTCTTGCCATGACCGGATCCTGGACCCCGACCGATGCGCTTCCGTTTCTTCGTGGCTCCGATCGCCGGAGCCAGTTCATGCAGCTTCATAGTGATTTCACTTCCAACAGATAGCCGACCTTGTGAATCATGCCCTGCACCTGCGGGGTATCAGGACGCGTGACGGTCTGATTGCACTTGCGAAGACCGAGACCGCGCAAGACCAGCCGATGCGTGTACGGCGTCCCGATGGGACTGCGTTTCAGCGTAATCGAGAACCCTTTGGCTCCGGACGATGCGACCTTCTTCTTAACCATGCTTACCCTATCTTCCCAAGACCGGCCATGCGCAGGCGGACGACTTCTTCCGGATTCCGAAGCTGGCAGAGCCCATCGAGGGTTGCCCGGACGGTGTTAAAGGGGTTGCCCCTTCCCAGCGTCTTCGCAATGATATTGTGTGCGCCGGCCAACTCGACCACCGCACGCACCGCGCCCCCGGCAATGACCCCGGTTCCGGCCCCGGCCGGCTTGAGCATCACGTGCTCGCCGCCGAAGAGTCCGTGCACCTCATGCGGGATCGTCCCACCTTTGAGTGGGACCTTGACCAGATTCTTCTTGGCCTGCTGCACGGCTTTGGCGATCGCGACCGGTACCTCCGCGGCCTTCCCCTTACCGATACCGACCCAGCCGTTGCCATCGCCAACGGCGACCAGCGCGCAAAAATTGAAGCGCTTGCCGCCCTTGACCACTTTGGCCACGCGATTGATGAACACGACCTTATCTTTGAGATTGAGCTCTTCAGGATTGACTCGCACGAAGTCCTCGCTCCTCTCTTGTCCAGACGACCGTTACAACTCAGAACTGCAGGCCGCCTTCACGCGACGCCTCGGCCAGCGCCTTGACCCGACCATGGTACAGCCGGCCGCCCCGATCAAACACCACCGCTCCGACCTTGGCCGCCTTGGCGCGATCGGCCAGAAGCGCCCCAACGGCCTTGGCCGCCGCCACGGTGCTGCACGACTTGAGCGATTTCCTCAAGTCGGCATCGAGCGTCGAGGCCGCCGCCAACGTGTGCCCCTTCGTGTCGTCGATGATCTGGGCGTAGATGTGCCCTTGGCTCCGATACACATTCAACCGCGGGCGGGCCGACGTCCCGAAAACCCGTTTGCGCACGCGGTGCTGTCTTCGCTTCAGTTTGTCGTTTTTTTCTGCGCTATTCATTGGCGTTCTCTTACTTCCCGGTCTTGCCTTCTTTCTTTCTGAGGACTTCGCCGGCGTACCTGATGCCCTTCTGCTTGTACACGTCAGGCGGCTTAATCCCTCGAAGATCGGCGGCCGCCTGGCCGACCTTCCTCTTGTCGATTCCCTTGATCATGATCACGGTCTGCTTCTCCACCTTGGCTTCGACGCCGGCCGGAAGCGTGAACACGACCGGATGGGTATAGCCCACGCTCAGGCTGATATCACGACCCTGCACCTGCGCCTTGTACCCGACCCCCGTGATCTCGAGCGTCCGCTCGTACCCCTTGGTCACGCCCACGATCATGTTGTTGAGTTCCGCCCAGGCCAGCCCGTGCAAGGCCCTGGAGCGCGGATCGTCCGCCGCCCGGCTGGCCTTCGCCTGGCCATCGCCCACCGCCAGCGCCAAGCCTGGCTCCAACGTCCATTCCAGCCGTCCGAGCGGTCCCTTGACCGACACCACCCGATCGGCGACTTTTACTTCCACCCCTGCCGGAATTGGAACCGGCTTACGACCCAACCGTGACATGATTCCCCTTCAACAATCCTGTCGCGCGCCTCACTGCCCGCTGAGGCGCCGCGACCTTCGAGGCCTTACCAGATGTGGCAGAGGACTTCGCCGCCCAAATTGGCGCGCCGCGATTCCTGATCCGTCATGAGTCCCTTGGACGTGGACAAAATGGCGAGCCCCATGCCGGCCATGACCGGCTTGACGTCCTCTCTCCCCACGTAGACCCGCTTGCCTGGCTTACTGATGCGGCGCATCCCCGTGATCACCGGCTGCCGCTCTCCCATGTAGCGCAACTGGACCTTCAACGTGGGATGTCCGTCGACGATCGCCGGCTCGTACCCGCCGATGAAGCCCTCGGCCTTCATGACTCGGAGGAGTTGCACCTTGAGCTTCGACGCCGGCACCGTCACAGATTCGTGTCGACGCCGCGCGCCATTCTGAATTCGGACCAGCAAGTCCGCGATCGGATCTGTCATCATCGTCGCTACTCCATCCGCCGTTACTGGCGACCGTTACCGGCCGCCGCTACGCACAAACCGCCTACCAGCTCGATTTGGTCACGCCGGGAATCTCTCCGCGCAGGCTCAGGAGCCGAAAACAAATTCTGCACATCCTGAACCGTCGCAAAAACCCGCCGCCGCGACCACAGAGCGGACACCGGTTATAGCGTCGCACCTTGAACTTGGGTTCAGCCGCCGCCTTGTTTCGCAATGCTTTACGTGACACGCCTGATCTCCGTCCCGACTCGTTACGCCCGACTCATTAAAAACATCCGCCCTGCTGCGCCGACCGCTCAGGTCCTAAACGGCATCCCCAAGTGACGCAGCAACGCCTTCCCCTCATCGTTGGTCTTGGCCGTGGTCACGATCGTGATGTCCATCCCGTGAATCGAGGCCACGCTGTCATACTTGATCTCCGGAAAAATCAGCTGCTCCTTGAGTCCGAGGGTATAATTGCCGCGCCCGTCGAACGCCTTGGGAGACACGCCGCGAAAATCCCTGATGCGCGGCAGGGCCAGCCCCACCAGACGATCCATGAACTCGTACATCCGGTCGCTGCGGAGCGTCACCTTGGCTCCGATCGGCATGCCTTGACGAAGCTTGAATCCGGCGATCGCCTTCTTGGCTTTCGTGACCACCGGCCGTTGCCCGGTAATGACGCCCAACTCCGCGACCGCCCCCTCGAGCAACTTCACGTTTTGGATCGCTTCGCCCATGCCCACGTTCAGGACGATCCGCTCCAGCTTCGGCACCTGCATCGGGTTCTTGTACCCAAATTCCTTCATCAGGGCCGGTATCACCTGATTGCGATAGGTTTCCTTGAGGCTCGGCTGCACCTTGGGCCCCGTCGGAGCGGCCTTGGGCGCCTTCGGCTCTGCTGCGGCAAGAGCCGCTTCTTTTTTAGACGCCTTGGCTGCCGGCTTCTTGTCAGCCTTCTTTTCCTGTCCCTTGCCGGCCGCCCCTTTCTCAACTTTTGCCATCGTCGATTCCCTCAAGCCTTCTCGATGATATCTTTGCACTTCTTGCAAAACCTGGCGCGCCGTCCCTCCGGCAGAGCCTTGATGCCCACGCGGACGGGCTTTTGGCAGTTCGCGCAATAGAGCATCACGTTCGACAGGGCCAGCGGGGCCTCCCGCTCCAGAATCCCGCCCTGCTTCGTCTTCTGGCTGGGCTTCGTGTGGCGCTTGATCATGTTCAGCTTCTCCACGATCAGCTTGCCGTCCGACAAACGCAGGGAGAGCACCTTGCCCATCTTGCCCCGCTCCCGCCCCGCGATCACCATCACGGTGTCGCCCTTTTTGATTTTGCTTTTCTCGATTGCCTGCACCGCCATAGCGCTCACGTCCTTGTCCTAAAGTACTTCCGGGGCCAACGAAATGATCTTCATGAATTTCTTCCACCGCAATTCCCTGGCGACCGGACCGAAAATGCGCGTCCCGATCGGCTCGCCCTGGGCGTTGATCAACACGCAAGCGTTGCGGTCGAACTTGATGTACGAACCGTCTTCGCGACGCACGCCCTTGGTGGTCCGCACGATCACCGCCTTGCTCACGTCGCCCTTTTTCACCGTCGCCTGCGGGATAGCCTCTTTCACCGCCACGACGATGATGTCGCCGAGCGAACTGTAGCGCCGCCCCGACCCCCCCAGGACATGGAAACACATGACCTGTTTGGCGCCGGAATTATCGGCCACGTCAAGATAAGTATAGTTCTGAATCATGCCCTTGTTCCTACTCCGCGGGTCGCCGCCTTATTCAGGCCGTCCACGCTCCACGATTTGCGCCACACGCCAATGCTTCTCTTTGCTGATCGGCCGAGTCTGAATCAAGCGGACCCGGTCTCCCACGCGGCACTCATTCTGCTCGTCATGCGCCTTTAGCTTGGTCACGCGACGCAGGGTCTTGCGATAGACCGGGTGCTGAACGAAGCGATCCACGGCGACCACGACCGTCTTGTCCATTTTGTTGCTGACGACGCTGCCCAACCATTCCCGTCGTTTCTTGGTTTGCTCCTCCATCGCCTTTATCCCTTGCTCTTTCCGGTTGACGCGGCGCCACCTACGGCTTTCTGTTGCATGATCGTCTTCACTCGCGCCAGGTCGCGGCGCGTCTGACGGATCTTCATGGGGTTTTCGATCCGTCCGGTCGCGAGTTGGAAGCGCAGGTTGAACATTTCCTGCTTGAGCTTCCGCTCCTGCTCCGCCAACTCGACGAGTTCCATCCCCTTGAGTTCCTTCACATCCATCATAAGAATTGATCCATTGGTTCAGTGTTGCATCGATTCATTGCGTCGATCGGGTTGGCGATTCAATGATTCAATCGTCAATCTCTCCTCAATGATCCAATTCCCCTAGATCGTTCCGCGGGCCACAAACTTGGTCGAAATGGGCAACTTGTAGGAGGCAAGCCGGAAGGCTTCCTTCGCCACCTCCGGCGTCACCCCGTCCATTTCGTAGAGGATCCGGCCGGGCTTGACTACCGCCACCCAATACTCCGGGTTGCCCTTGCCCTTACCCATGCGCGTTTCGGCCGGCTTCTTGGTGATGGGCTTGTCCGGGAAAATCCTCGTCCAGACCTGACCGCCCCGCTTGACATGCCGCGTAATCGCGATCCGAGCCGCCTCAATTTGGCGACTCGTGATCCGCCCAGGCTCCAACGCCTTCAGGCCGAATTCGCCGAGCGTGACCTGCCCGCCGCGATACGCCTTGCCGCGCATCCGCCCCTTCTGCATCTTTCTGAACTTAACTTTCTTCGGTGCCAGCACTGCCTGCTCCCTTACGCCCTGCGCTTATCGTTCCTGCCGACGCTCAAACCCAAGTTCCGCCTTCTCCGGTTGAACCGGGGGCGTCTCTCCCCTGTAGATCCACGTCTTGACCCCGATCTGTCCCATGGTCGTATGCGCTTCCGCAAACCCGAAATCGATGTAGGCGCGGAGGGTATGGAGCGGCACGCGTCCCTCCCGATACCACTCGGTCCTGGCAATTTCGGCCCCGCCGAGCCGCCCGGCGCAGTTCACCCGGATGCCTTTGGCGCCCAGCCGCAGCGCCGCCGCTACGCTGCGCTTCATCGCCCGCCGGAACGCCACCCGCTTCTCAAGCTGCACGGCGATATTCTCGCTCACCAACTGCGCGTCCAATTCTGGCTTTTTGATTTCCTTGACGGTGATATAGACCTGGTTGCCGTATTCCTTTTCGAGCGTCGCCTTCAGCTTGTCGACTTCCGCCCCCTTGCGCCCGATGATGATGCCAGGCCGCGCGGTGTGAATGATCACCCGCGTTTGATCGCCCGACCGCTCGATTTCAACGCAGGACACGCCGGCGTGATAGAGCTTCGCCTTGACCATCTTCCTGATCTTCACGTCCTCGTGGAGGAGCTTGGCGAATTCCTTTTTCCCCGCATACCACCGGGAACTCCAGGTACGGGTGTAGCCTAACCGATAACCCACCGGATGTGTCTTGTGTCCCATAAACTCCCTGCTACATGCGGCCGTCGCCGGCCGATTCGCTGATGCCGTCCCGCCCCGTTACCGTTTCGTCCCTGGCTCCGGCGCCGACACCACGATCGTGATGTGACTGGTCCGTTTGTGAATCGACGTGGCGCGCCCCTGGGCCCGCGCATGAAAGCGCTTGAACGTCGGCCCGCCGTCCACATGGGCCCGCGAGATCCACATCGAATCACTCTCTCCCATTTCCTTCTGCTCGGCGTTGGCGACCGCCGACCGCAGGACCTTCTCGACGACCTTGGCCGCCGCGCGGGGCGTGTACTTCAAAACGCCCAACGCACGCAAGACCTGCTGCCCTCGGATCATGTCCACGACCGCACGGGCCTTGCGGGGAGCGATGCGCACGAATCTCAAAACCGCTTTTGCTTCAGCCATATCCATTCCTGCCCTACTTGAGGGCCACTGCCTTTTCGGTCCTTGCAGCCCCGTGGCCCTTGAAGAACCTGGTCGGCGCAAATTCGCCCAACTTGTGGCCGACCATATTTTCCGTCACGAATACGGGGATGAATTTCTTCCCGTTGTGCACCGCGAAGGTATGGCCGATCATGTCGGGAGTCACGGTCGAACGACGCGACCACGTCTTGATGATCTTCCGTTGATTGGCCTCGTTCATCTGCTCGACTTTTTTGAGCAGATGGGCATCCACAAAGGGCCCTTTACTGACTGATCTGGGCATCGAGCACTCCTCAGACTGTGACTAGCGAACGCCCTTCTTGCGCCGCGTGATGATGAACTTGTCGGTCCGCTTATTCTGCCTGGTCTTGTACCCTTTGGTCGGCAGCCCCCAGGGAGACACCGGATGGGGATTGCCTTGGCCCGACTTTCCCTCGCCTCCCCCGTGCGGGTGATCCACCGGATTCATGACGACGCCACGCACGTTCGGACGCCAGTTCCGCCAGCGGGACCGGCCGGCCTTGCCAACCGATTCGTTTTCATGATCCAGGTTGCCGACCTGCCCCACCGTGGCCATGCAGGTCCCCAGGATGCGTCGCATTTCGCCGGACTTGAGACGGACCTGCACGTACAAACCGTCCCGACCCATCACCTGCGCAAACCCGCCGGCGCTGCGAATCAACTGTCCGCCCTTGCCCGGCTTGAGCTCGATGTTATGGATCGTCGTACCCAGCGGCATGCTCATCAGCGGAAGGGCATTGCCGGGACTGACCTCGGCCGTGGGGCCGGACTGGACCCGGTCATTCACCGCCAGCCCGTGCGGGGCCAGGATGTACCGCTTCTCCCCATCCACGTAGAACAGCAGCGCGATGCGGGCCGACCGGTTCGGATCGTATTCGATGGCCGCCACTCTGGCTGGCACGCCGACCTTCTCCCGCTTGAAATCCACCGTGCGGTAGAGCCGCTTGTGCCCGCCCCCACGAAACCGGATCGTCATCCGGCCGTCGTTGTTGCGTCCTCCGGAACGCACGTGAAACTTGGTCAGGCTCTTTTCCGGTTTCTTCTTGGTCAAATTCTCCCCGGTCACGGCGGTCATGGCCCGCCGCCCAGGAGAAGTTGGCTTGTATTGCTTCAATCCCATGATCTCTCCAACGCGGAACTATGAACGCTGAACGATGAACGAACGCAATCGCACAGACAGAACCTTACAACGTTCATCCTTCATCGTTCCTCGTTCATCATTTGTTTTACGCACTTTCGAACAGTTCGAGCTTTTCGCCCTTCTTCAAGGTCACGATGGCCTTCTTCCAGTCCGATCGCTTCCCGGCAAACCGGCCGAGCCGCTTTTTCTTCCCGAGCACGTTCAGGACGTTCACCCGATCGACCTTCACGTTGAGGGCCGACTCCACCGCCCGCTTGATCTCGATGCGGTTGGCGTCCTTCCTGACCAGAAACCCGACCTTGTTGGCGCTCTCGCGCATCGCCGTGATTTTCTCGGTCAGCAGGGGCTGTACCAGGACACTGTATGGTTCTCGTTTCATGACCAGCCCTCTATGCCCAGCATTCGTGCACGCGCGCCAATTCACGCTCAGGAATCAGGATCGATTCGTACTTCAACACATCATAGACGTTCAGATTCTCAGGTCGCACGAGCTTGACGTCGGCCAGATTCCGCGCGGCCCGCTCCAACTCGATACGGTCCTCGCCGGCCACGATCAGCGTCTTGGCCGCGAGGCCCAGCTGCGTCAGGACCTTGACCAGAAGCTTCGTCTTCGGTTCGGCGATCGGCAGATCCGACACGACCGTGATGCCGCCCTGGACCAGCTTGTCGGAAAGGGCGCTGCGCAACGCTTCACGATATTTCTTCTTCGGCATGCCATAGGCATAGCTGCGCGGCTTCGGCCCGAACACCGTGCCGCCGTGACGCCATACAGGCGAGCGGATCGACCCGGCGCGCGCACGGCCCGTATGCTTTTGCTTCCAGGGCTTCTTCCCCGATCCACTGACTTCACCGCGCCGCAACGTCGAGGCGGTGCCTTGCCGCTCACAAGCCTGCTGCATCACCACGGCGGCGTGCACCAACGACTCGTTCGCCTCGGCTCCAAAGACCCCGTCACGGAGCTCGATCGATCCCACTTTCCGTTTTTGGCTGTCCACTACATCCACGGTCGGCATGTCTAGCCCTTCTTCGATTTTCTAACCACGACCATTCCGCCGGTCGCCCCGGGCACCGCCCCGCTCACGAACAACAAATTCTCTTCCGGGCGGGCCTCCATCACCTTCAACCGCGACACCGTCACGCGCTCGCTGCCCATGTGGCCCGGAAGCGCTTTATTCTTCCAGACCCTCGACGGATACGAACTGGCCCCGATGGAGCCCGGCGCCCGATGGAACATCGACCCGTGCGTCTCCGGTCCGCCCCGGTAATTATGGCGCTTCATGACGCCCTGAAAACCCTTGCCCTTGGAGACCCCTTCCACATCGACCCAGTCGCCCTTTTGAAACAAGTCCGCCTTGATTACCTGTCCCACCTGCACATCACCGAGCTTCTTGAACTCCTTCAAGTGACGCGTGGCGGGAATCTGCTGCTTCTTCAGATGCCCCAACTCCGCCTTCGAAAGCTTTCGTTCCGGCACTTCGCCGAACGTGAGTTGCACTGCCTCATAGCCGTGCCGATCACGGGACTTGACCTGGGCCACGCGACAGGGCCCGGCCTCGATCACCGTCACCGGGACCAACCGCCCTCCCCCGTCGTAGACCTGAGTCATACCGAGTTTTTTCCCGAGCAGCCCGTTCGTCATACCGTCACCAATTTCCATCCTCTCCGATGAGTCGTCGCGCCGTCATGCGGCTAGGCCGATCCGTCAGAGCTTGATCTCGACGTCCACCCCTGCCGCCAGGTTGAGCTTCATGAGCGCATCCATAGTCTCCGGCGTGGGCTCCATAATATCCAGCAACCGCTTGTGGGTCCTGATTTCAAACTGCTCGCGCGACTTTTTGTCCACATGGGTCGATCGCTGGACTGTGAACTTTTCGATCCTCGTCGGCAGCGGGATAGGCCCGGCAATTTTGGCCCCGCTCCGC
Organism: Nitrospirota bacterium; assembly: GCA_016201805.1. Classification (GTDB taxonomy): domain Bacteria; phylum Nitrospirota; class Nitrospiria; order Nitrospirales; family Nitrospiraceae; genus SCVQ01. Next base: position 11,756 of record JACQCB010000002.1, read on the forward strand.
CGGACAGTCTCCACGATCTCGGCCACCGACTGGTCCAAGACCCGGTAATCGAACCCCTTCAACCTGACCCTGATTCGCTGATCCACCTTTACCACTCTAATCTCCTACCCACGCCCATTCGGGCTCGTTCACGCCAGGATTTCGGTGACGACGCCGGAGCCGACGGTTTTGCCGCCCTCGCGCACCGCAAACCGCAACCCCTGATCCATCGCAATCGGCGAAATCAATTCGCCCGTGATGCTCACGTTGTCGCCCGGCATCACCATCTCCA
>JACQCB010000003.1 GCA_016201805.1 Nitrospirota bacterium
CGGCGAGACGCCGCAGTCCCGGCAAAGCAGCAGGGGGGCGAAGCCTTTGCGATTCAAAAACAGAATGACGCTCAGCCGGCCGGAGCGGGTCTCGAGGGCTTCGCGCATGCCGGCGATCAGGGGCTCCGACAGCACCGTCCCGTAGTGAGTCTTGCGAAGGTCCACGGCCAGGACGGCGGCCGGTCTCGATCGTGTCGAGGCCGAGGCGGGTTCGTCGGCTGTCCCGGTCGGGGGAAACCGGTCCAGCTCCTCTCGGTGCAAGGTTTCCAAGGAGGGGTGGGCAGAGCCGAGGACCAGCACGGCGCCCTGCTGACGCGCCCGCATCCACGCCACCTCGCGTGCGTGGTAGTGCGGTTCCTGTTCCTCTTTGAGGGACGGGTCCTCTTCCTGCTCGACGAACAACAGGCCAAGGGGCGGGCCGCCAGATGGGAAGGGGGCGAGGACTGCGGAGCGTGTGCCCACCACCACGTCGGCCGTCCCCGCGCGAATCCGACGCCAGGCGTCGTCTCGCGCCGCGGGAGTCAACGCGCTGTGCAGCGTCGCGACCCGCTCGCCCCATCGTGTCGTGGCCAAGGCCGCGATCGTGACAACGCGGGCGATTTCCGGGGCGATGACCAAGGCGGTGCGATGTCTGGTCAGGGTGTCGTCTATTGCCTGGAGCAAACAGGCCAGCCGTTCTGCAGCCGGGGCTTGCAAGAGGATTGCATGATGGGCGGCCTGGTCGAGCAAGGTCCGGAGCTTGTCTTGCCAAGCCGGTTGCCACGTTGCTTGAACGGGGGCTTGAACGGGAGGAAGTGGAACGGGCTCAGGCAAGCCGGCGTTCTTTCGCGCGCTTTTTCGGGTGGGTCTTCGCGAAACTTTCTGGCCCGCCGTCGGTTTCTTCGAACTCTCCTGCTGGAGTTCGCCGACCAGTCCCCGTTGTTTCAGCGTCGTCAAAGCCCTGGCCACCGGCTTTGATAGGGCCCTCTGCAAAGAGGTGAGGGCCAACCCCTTGGGCGATTCAGCCAGCCGGGCCAGGATCGCAAGGGCCGTCGGGGACAGTCGAGGGCGGCCCTCCTCGACCTGGCGGCCGGTTTCCGTCAGGACATAGCGGAGCGAGGGTTTGCGGGGCGACGGAGTCGGGAGGATCAAGCGGAGGCACTGGCCCCAGGGCGCAAGATAATGTTCGGAGATTTGGCGGGTCAGTTCCAGCAGGGACCGGTCTAAGCCGGTCTCAGTGCGGTCGTCCAGCAGCGAGAGAATTTCGCGCAAGCGTCTTGCCGCCGGATGGTTGAGACCGCCGGGCGGCTGAGTTGACAGCGCGATGACGACTCCCTGAAGCGTGCTCGGGCCGAAGGGGACCAGGACCAGACTGCCCACGGTGAGCGTGTCTTGCAGCCTGGCCGGAATCGCATAGGTGAAGGATCGATGGAGGTGTCTGGGAACGATCACCTCCGAAAATGCGGGACGGGAAGTATTGAGAGTCGGAGTCTCTGTCGCAAGTCCGGAAGACGGCATGAGGCATTCTAGCAAGTGGGGGGGAGGGTGACAATCCTGATCGGCGCGTCGGATGGAGTGAGGACGAGACCGAGAGGACTTCAACAGGAGAAACGGATGAAGCGGGGCGTGAGAGCTCGTTACGGCTGAGGGATTGTTGGAGGCTCCTCGGCTGGAGGAGTTTCAAGCGGGGGTTCGTTCGGACTGTTCGGAATAGCTTCCACGGGTTCTTCTGCCGGGGCTATGGGTTCCTTTGCTGGAACCAGGGGCTCTTCTGCCGGAACCTGGGGTTGGTCTGGAGGAGCAACGGGAGGCAGTGCTTCCTGAGCGGGTGGAATGGGTGCCTGTTGCCTCGGTGCCGCCGTTGGGAGGGGCGTTTCGCTGGGGAGGCGGGGCGCACGGTCTTTCCGCTCCAACGTGATCTCGATGCGGCGGTTTTTCCTGCGGCCTTCCTCCGTGGCGTTGCTGGCGATCGGTCTGGTGTCGGCGTAGCCCACCGCCGATACATTCGTCCGGTCCACTCCGCTCTCTTCCAAAAGGAAGCGGGCCACGCTGGAGGCCCGAGCCTCGGATAAAACTTGGTTGGACGGAAGCTGCCGCTGTAACGTGGGGCCGATCGGCCTGTTGTCCGTGTGTCCGGCAATGATGATCCTCGCCTCGGTCACCGTCTTGAGCAGGTCGCCGATTTGCTTGAGGATGGGGAGCCCCGCCGGTTTGACGGGAGCTTCTCCCGGTTCGAACTCGAGCTTTCTTGCCAGGAGGGTCAACTGCTCCTCCAGGCTTCCGCCTCGCGCATGAACGGCTTCGAGGCCTTCCGGGGCCGGCCGGCTCGCGCGGGTACCGGCCAGCCGGTCCAATTCTTCGGTCAGGGTTTCCGGCGTCGCCTTTTTGGCGGCAGCCTGTTCCGGCGTTTCTTTCAGGATCACGCGGTCTCCGCGCAGCACCGGCGCGGTCGAGCGAACAACCAACACGGTAGCGGTCGTCTCTTCCAGGGCCAGGACTTTGACCTCGCCGATCAGGCGCATCGGCAGTCCGCCCCCGAGCCGGAAGATGTCCAGCCGGTCTCCGGCTTGAAGCCCGTCATGACGGCCGCGATCGAGGTAGACGATGTTCGACTGTCCGATCAAAAACTGCTGGGGGGGCAGATCGATGATCATGCCGGTCATCGTTGCCAAGGCCCGTTCGGCCGGGGCCGGTTCTGTCGGAGGCGGTGGGACGAAGCGCATGGCGCCGTCCCCCGAGGTAATGGGCCCGTAGGAGTGCAGGATGCGCACGGTCGCCAAGCGGCCGTCGATCTGCGTCACCTGGACAATCCCGACCATGATGAAGAGGTTGCCGAGGTAGCTCCCCTGCGTCGGATGGAAGACCTCGTGGACCCGTCGATAGAGGGTATAGAGGTCGCCCGGCGTCACGTCTTCAGGTCTGGCCATGTGCAGGTAGGTCACATCGCCCTTGCCGAGCAGCAATTTGTTGCCGGTGGTCTGAGAGTCTCCCGTGATTTGGCTGACCACGCCTTCCAGCGGCAGGCTGTGACGAATGAAGCCAGAGGAGAATGTCAGGGCCGCCTCGCCGCGCGTGACGCTTCGGAGACCGGTCGGATCGGGAGGCGCAGGGATGGCCGGAGGAGGAAGCAGGAGGATGGCGAGGAGGGGGCTCATCGCCAAGGCGCTGAGCCGTGTTATCAAGGATCGTGTCATGCGATGAAGACCCAGTTCAATCAAGAGGACCAGGAGGGTATGGTCCTGTCACGATAGCAAACTGCGACGTGTTGTCAAGCCAAGTCGCCCGACCGCGTGACAGGCCGCGCCTGTTTGACAGGCCCTAGTCCCGATGCTAGGGTGCCTCAAATTTGATCCTGCATGAGCAGCATGAAGCGATCGGCGCAGATTCCATCGGGTGTTTCGCGTTTGCTCGGTCCAGCCATTTTTTTCTGGATTGCGTTAGGCGGGGCCGGTGGTGAGGCCGCCACGGTTGTGTTGCCGGAGGAGCCGGCCGAGTATGACCGCCGCGAGGTTGAGGCCTACTATGATTGGCGCAACGACATGTTTTTCAGACGCTTCGATATGCAGGGTATGGGGAGAACTGACTTCATGACAGCGCGGCGCACCTACCGAGTCTGGCTGGATGAGTTCGGCACGCCTATCGTCGTGACCATGCCCCATCCTCTGTTCTATTGGGTGGACCTCAACTCGAACGGCGAGTTCGAACCGGGTCAAGGCGAGATGTGGTCGGACCCGGAGGAGGATGGGATTAACGGTAATGAACGGTTGTATGATGCGATGCATGGGGGGAGCGAGGGGCCTCCCGCGCCGCCGCCGCCTCGCGTGCAGCCGGAGGAGCGCTACGAGCCGTTGCCGGTCCCTCATCGCTGGCAGTAGGACCTCATTTCTTTGAGGGCATGATGGTAAGGATGCGATATATCCGGAGGGCCAAGCGTGAGTGAGCCGAAGCCGCCACAAAAAGATTCTGCCTTGGCCGGGAGTTCTCCGCGCCGCATCGAAACCCAAATCCATCGCAGGAACCGCGCCGCATCGAAACCCAAATCCATCGCAGGAAGAAAGCCAAGGCCGTGCTTCCTCTTGAAGCCGAATGGGATCAGGGGGGAGAGGGCCCTCCGGCGAGTCTGCGGATGCCGTCTGATAAAATGAAGAAAGGCAAATGAATCGAGACCTTAGGAATGCCTGCCAACCATCCGTTCGATCAGACTTCTTCTCTCCGTTTCCCCCTTCGACAGTCAGCACAGTCCTTTCCGCAAGCACGCTACGTACAGGAGCGTGGGATCGGCTAGGGCTTTCGGTATCGTCGGGTAGGTCCTTTGTTCTCTTGATATTGGAAATCAGCAAGGTCTAAGATGCCGAATCCTCGTGGTAAGTCAAGGTGTTGAGAGCGAGGTTTTTGTGACCGGGACTGAGCTTCTCCTCGACTACTTAAGCCGGTACTTCCCCATTTTTGTCTTCGTCGTGATTGCGCTGCTCTTCGGTGTCGTCACGCTCGTGATCAGCCATTTCGTCCAGCCGAAGTATCCGGAAGCGGAGAAGCTCAGCGCCTACGAATGCGGGAGCGAGCCCTTTTCCGATGCGCGCATGCCGTTTCCGGTTCGCTACTATATTTTCGCCATGTTGTTCGTCATCTTCGATATCGAGGTGATTTTTCTCTATCCCTGGGCCGTGGTCTTCGGCAAGATCGGCCTCATCGGATTGGTCGAAATGCTGGTGTTCATCGCGCTGTTCCTGGTTGCCTACGTCTATGCCTGGCGCAAGGGAGCGTTGGAATGGGATTGATCCGTACGGGGTGAGGGGTTAGGCGTAAAGGGTTGATAATGGGACTCATGTTTTTCGCCTTACACCTCACGCTTCACACCTAACGAGGTTCTTATGGGTTTGGTACAGATCGGGCGGCGTGAAAAAGACGGAGAGTTGGACGTCATCACGACGACGATCGAGAAAGCCGTCAACTGGGCACGCAAAGGCTCCCTCTGGCCCATGACGTTCGGGCTGGCCTGTTGCGCGATCGAGATGATCGCGGCGGTGTCCTCACGCTACGACATGGATCGCTTCGGGGCCGGCGTGTTCCGGGCCTCCCCCCGTCAGTCCGACCTGATGATCGTGGCCGGCACGGTCTGCCGCCGGATGGCGCCCGTCATCAGAAAGATCTACGATCAGATGCCGGAGCCCAAATATGTGATCGCCATGGGGTCCTGCGCGACGTCCGGCAACATCTACGACAGCTACAGCGTTGTGCAGGGGGTGGATCGGTTCGTGCCGGTGGACATTTACGTGCCCGGCTGCCCGCCGACCCCGGAGGCGCTGTTCGACGGGGTGTTGAAGCTGCAGGAACGCATCATGCAAAAGCGCGTGTTCGTGAAGCAGCCAGAACAAGTGAGGATATAATTTTGAATTTTTAATTGTGAATGTTGAATTACAAGCCCGAGTCGCCCGTTCCCGAATTCAAAATTAAAAATTCACAATTCAAAATTAAGGTCGTATGCATCTGTTAGCCGAGCGCATACAGCAAGAATTCCCCGAGGGTTTCGCCAAGGCCGTGGAATGGCGCGGCGACCTGGCGGTTACGGTGAAGCGGGAGACGCTGCACGACGTGGCCCGGTTTCTCCACGACGACCCCGCGATGGATTTCGATTACATCGTGCACGTCAGCTCGGTGGATTGGCCGGACGATGACGAGCGGTTCGAGGTCGTCTGGGAATTTTATTCGATCCGGAAGCGCCACCGCATCCGGCTGAAGACCCGAGCGCCGGAAGCGGATTGCGCGGTCGATTCTCTCACGGACATTTGGAAGGGCGCCGATTTCATGGAGCGCGAAGTCTACGACATGATGGGCATCCGGTTCCGCAATCATCCCGACCTGCGGCGCATCCTCATGCCGGACGACTATGAGGAGGGGTATCCGCTCAGGAAGGATTTCCCGCTGCGGGGCAAGGGCTGGCGGGACACGTTCGAATTTCTCGATGAGAAA
>JACQCB010000032.1 GCA_016201805.1 Nitrospirota bacterium
GTGGCGGTACTGTCGATCCGCAGTTCGGGGGTCAGCGGGGCCTCGTAGGCATCCTGAAGTCCAGGTACCGTGGCCGACTCTCCCGCTAGGCCTTTCTTGTACGTTCCCTTCTTGTCGCGTTCCATGCAGGTCTCCAGCGGGCATTCGACCGCCACCTCGATGAAGTTGGGAATCAGTCCGCGGGCGAAGTCCCGATAGGCCCGCCGGTTGGCCGTGGCGTCGAAAATCACGGTGATCCCGTGCGCGACCAGCCGGCTTCCGAAGAAAGCCAGCGCCCGATAGAACAGATCGCGTTCCTCGCGTGAATAGGTGGGGGCGGGGGTGAGCGCCTGACGCAACGCATCCGACTCCAAGACCTCCACGCGCAGCCCCAGCGCGTGGAGCTTGGGCTTGAGCGCCGCCGCGATCGCGCTCTTGCCGGAGGCGGGGAGGCCGGTCAGCCAGATGGCAACACTCTGGGGAATTGACGATTGAGTCATTGTCGATTGACGATTGTCTTCAGAATTTACGATTGTTGGATTGATTAGCGATTGACCGATTCCTGAAATGAATCAATGATGCAATGATTCAATCATCAATTCTTCTTCTTGGCGGTAACTTGCGAAGCCGCAAAGATAGCGAGCAATTCATCGGCTTCTGCGATCAGCTCTTGTGCCGAGCCTTGGGGCACAATGCTGGTTTCTTCGAGGAGCTCCAACCAGAAGATGGTCTCGTCTGCTTCTTCAACCACGACTCCGATCTTTGCTATGAATTCCGCCCTTGACCGTGCCCGGCATGTGGCTCGATAGTTAGCAGCGACAGCAGTTCCAGAACGCAATAGTTGTTGTCCAATGACACGCGCTTCCTCAGTCCTTGGCAACAAGCGAAACAAGCGGACAATACAAATTGAGAAGCGCTTTGTCCTTTCCTTTAACTCCGTCGCTTTCACCGATGACCCTCTTTAATCATCAATGAATCAATCCAATAATCGGTAAATCTTAGCGCAATCGTCAATGACCCGATGAGTCAATCGTCAATTCTTCAGATAGCGGTTGACGTCAGTTGGGTCAAAGCTAGAAACAGCCAGGACATTCTGGATAAAGTTGAACAGGCTGCGCCGCACCGAGAGGGACAGCTTGGGGTACCAGAGCGGGCTGGCGATGACGAGGCCGCGGAAGGCAAAGAACGGCGCGGCGCATTCCGTGATCGCGCGATCCCCGCTGGCCGTTTCATAGTCGTCCCAGAACCGACGGAATAAGACCTCGAAGGGGCCGCGCAGCGTTCCCCACCGGCACAACGAGAAAAACAGGTAGTTGATCGTCATGGCGGTCACGTCGTCGGCCGGCTCGCCCCATTCGCCCCGCGAGCGGTCCAGCACGGAGAAGTCCGTCCCACGGCGGAACAGCACGTTCCAGGGGTGAAAGTCGCCGTGGACCTGGGAGAGGCGGCCGGCCCGGCTCCTGAGTGTCCATCGCCAGCGGTTGCAGGACTCCTCAATGGAGCGCAACAGGTCCTCCGTGATGAAGCCGAAGCGGCGGGGGTAGCTGTCCGTCAGACCCATGATGCATTCCCCGTGGCCGATCAGCTCGCGAAGCCGACGCCGATACAGGTCCGGGTGGCGGCGCTTGACCCGATGGATCTGGGCCGCGTAGCGGGCCAGCGCTCCGGTGCGATCCCGGTCGCCTTTCTGCAGCCGGCCGGTCCGTCCCAACCGTTCCAGGTCCTTGTGATACGTTGCGCCGTCCGCCCAGTCCGTCAAGACGAAAAATTCCCTGGCCTGGGCGACTGAAAAGAGCGTGCCTCTCGCGGTGAAAGCGCCCACGTCCAACGCTGGTACGTGACGCAGCAGCCGGCCGTAGGAATCAAAATCCCACAGCAGCGCTTGCGCGCGATCCGCCGGATGCTCGTGCCCGAAAGGCCCCGGACTCATGGTCCCGAGGACCGCCCGGCGGACGGTTCCTCCGGTGCGAAAGGTCAGCCGGACCGGAGCCCCATAGCCGTATTTCTTGAGCGCCGAACCGGAGGTTTCCTGACCGATGGGGCCAAAGGACACAAGTTCGGTGCCGGGCCCGAACTTCCGGCATAAGTACTGTTCGAGCTTCTGTCGGTGCAAGGTCGGCATGGGTGGCTCCAGCGTTCAGCGATCAGTCTACTACAACAGGCTTTGGATCAAGCAAGTCCTGTTCCTCTGTAACCGACCGCTGCAATCTGACCGTTGGTCGCTGATGGCTGTCAGTTCGATTGCCGCATTCGGCTCCATTGACGTGGAACAGAGTGAGGAATAATGCGCCAGCCTGGACGAATTGAGTTATTGACGATTGGCGCCGGGACGATTAAATTGATCATGAATTGGAGGCCGGATACCGCTCGGTTCCGCAGTAAATCGTCGATTATCCCGCAATCTCAACCATTCAAGTGGCTGCCGGTATTGTGGCATGGCGCTTGCGATACCGAATGACAAGAGGAGAAGGAGGATTCATGGAACTGCATATCGAGAGTCGGAATGTGGCGATGACACCGCGGTGGAAAAGCGAGATTGAAAAGCGGATGGAGGACTTGAACGGTGGGCATGAGGATATCCTGCATGCGCGGGTGACGCTGACCAAGAATCGGCATCACAAGAAACTCACGAACGTGGCCGAAACACTGGTGGTCGTGACGCTGCCGGGTCGGCACACGTTTACGGCGAGGAAGGAGGACAAGACGTTCGAAGAAGCGATCCGATCCTCCTTTGCCGCGGTGGAAATCGAGTTGCGGAAGTATCGTGAGAAGCGCGCCTCCAAAGAGGTCCGGCTGCCGATCATCCCGCTCCGAGGCGTCATCTGCAAGCTGTTTCCCAAGGAAGGCTATGGGTTCATCCTGCAGGAGGGCGGCGGGGAGGTGTATTTCCACAAAAACGCCCTCCACGGCTTGAAATTCGAGGAGCTGGAGGACGGCACGGAAGTGGCGTTGAACGTGGAGCCGGGTGAGAAGGGGCCGCAGGCCACGACCGTCAATCCAGTGCTGGGGATCGAGTGATCGTCTCATGACGTATCCACTCAAGCTGCCGATCGAGGCCCTGGCGCCGAGCGTCCACGTCGAGCGGCTTGGGTTCAAAGACACCAGCGAACTGGTTCCCCTGGAAGAACCGCTCGGGCAAGAGCGGGCCGTGGAAGCCCTGGAGTTCGGGCTGCGGATGCCGAGCCCGGGTTTCAACGTCTACGTGTCCGGCCCGATCGGATCGGGCAAGTGGGCCCTGGCCAAAGACATGGTCAAGCGCCTGGCCAAGTCCGCCCCGCCGCCACACGATTGGTGCTACGTCAATAATTTTCAGGACCCCTCCAGACCCAAGTGCCTTTCCTTTCCGGCTGCGCGGGGCCGAATCTTCAAGCAGGCGATGGGCACGTTGATCGACGGCCTGCGGAGGGATGTTCCGAAGATCTTCGAAAGCACCGCCTATCTCGAGGCCAAGGCCAAACTCGTCGAGGACATGGAGGGCAGGAAGAAGGCCCTGTTCAAGGAACTGACCGAAATAGGCCGTGCCCGCGGGTTTAGCTTTGAAGAGACGCCGATGGGGTTCGGCCTGGTGCCGCTGCGCGCCGGGCATCCCATGACGGAGGAGGAGTTGGAGGCCCTGTCGGGCGAAGACCGACGCGCCATCGTCGAGAAGAGAAAGGCGCTGGAGAGCGAGATCCGGGAGTTTCACATCCGCGTGCATGCGCTGGACCGCGAAGCCGAAGAACGCGTCCATGAGATGGACCGCCAGGTGATCAAAAATATCCTGGCCCCCCGCTTCGAGACGTTGCGGCGGGCCTATGACGGTCTGGATCAAGTCCTCGAGTATGTGAACGGGGTCCATGAAGACATCCTGACCAACTACAAGGATTTTCTCCCGAAAGAAGCGCCCTCTCTGCCGATTCTGGGTCTTGAGGCGGGCGGACGCCGGCCCGATCTGACACGTTATCAAGTCAATTTGGTCGTCGAACACACCGTCGAAGGCGGGGCGCCGGTCGTGGATGAGTCGCATCCCACCTATGCCAACCTGATCGGCAAGATCGAACGCAAGGCCCACTTGGGCGTGGTCTTCACCGATTTCACCGAAATCAAGGCCGGGGCGGTGCTGCAGGCGAGCGGCGGGTATCTGATTTTGAGCGCCATGGACCTGCTCCGGCAGCCCTTTGCCTGGGATGCGCTCAAGCGGGCGATCAAGACGCGGGAGGTCAAGATCGAGGACCCCGGTGAATTCTTCGGCTTCTCGACGACCGGCCTCCGACCTCAGCCGGTCCCCGTGGAGGTGAAAGTCGTCATGGTCGGCCCGCCGATCCTCTATCACCTGTTGCAGGCCTATGAAGAGGATTTCCAGAAGATCTTCAAAGTGAAGGCCGACTTCGACGTGGACATGGCGCGCGACGAGAACCAGGACAAGCTCTACAGCCGGTTTGTCGCCCGACTGTGCCGGGAGGAAGGTTTGCCCCACTTCGGGGTCGAGGCCGTCGCCGAAGTGATCTGTCACGGTGCCCGTCTGGCCGAGCGCCACGACCGGCTATCGCTCCGCTTGAGCCTGTTGGCCGACGTGATCCGCGAGGCGGCCTTCTGGGCGAGACGTGAAGGACGGGCGACGGTATCCCAAGCGGATGTGGAAACGGCGATCGCGAAGAAGCGGCACCGCGCCAACTTGCCCGAGCAGTGGGTCCAGGACGAGATCAAGGAAGGGACCCTGATCGTCGCGCTTGAGGGGACGGCGGTCGGGCAGATCAACGGGCTCTCGGTCCATCTCATGGGCGACTATGCCTTCGGACGTCCCTGCCGCATCACGGCCAGGACCTCCATCGGCACCAAAGGCGTCATTGATGTCCAGCGCGAAGCAGAACTGGCCGGCCACATCCACAGCAAAGGCGTGCTGACGCTGGCCGGCTATCTGGCCGGCAAGTTCGCCTCCACCCATCCCTTCGCCCTGAACGCCACGCTGACGTTCGAGCAGACCTACTCCGAAGTCGAAGGGGACAGCGCCGCCTTGGCGGAACTGGCCGCCATCTTTTCCAGCCTTGCCGAGGTCCCCATACGGCAGTACCTGGCCATCACGGGTTCCGTGAATCAGCTCGGGGAGGTTCAGCCCATCGGTGGGGTGAACGAGAAGATCGAAGGGTTTTTCGAATCCTGCAAGCGGAGCGGGCTGACAGGAGAGCAGGGTGTGATCATTCCCCTCCGGAACACCAAGCACCTGGCCCTGCGCCGGGACGTGGTGGAATCGGTCAAGTCAGACACGTTCTCGGTCTATGCCGTCAACACGGTGGAGGAGGCATTGGAGCTCTTGACCGGCCTGCCAGCGGGAGTCCGCGGACCCGACGGCCAGTACCCCGAAGGGACGTTGTACGGCAAGGTCGCGAAGCGGTTGGAAGAGATGGCGCAGATCGTCACGGAGTGGGGCGAGCGAGAACGCGGAACGATGAATGATGAACGATGAGCGATGAATGATGACCGAGGAGTTTCTTCCGTTCCGCGTTCATCGTTCAGCCTTCATCGCTGAGGTGAAGAGATGCCCATGTACGACTATAAATGTCAGGACTGCGGCAAGGAGTCGCTCCTGGCTTTGACGCTGAAGGAACACGAAAGCGGAGCCGCCGCCTGTCCCCACTGCGGAAGCAAGAAGTTGGAGCAGATGATCACCAGCTTCATCGCCAGGACGAGCAAGAAGAGCTGACGCTGCCTCGTTCTTCTCCCAGTAGCTGATCCCAACACGACCGACTTGCCCGCCTCTGTATTGCCGAAGATCTTCCTGGTCGATCCATCCTTTCATCAAGACAGCAGGGCTTTTCATCAGAGCGGCATTCTGCTACAGCTGGGCGATTCAGGCCTGTGGTGGAAGGCAGCAGACGATTGGTCAGGACCGGATAGTCGCGACGACCGGGGCATCGCAATGCGATGCGCAAGAATGAGCCAAGTAGTTGTCCAGATAAGGGAATCACGAATAGAGAGTTATGCGGCCCGGCCAAACGAGTCAGAGTGGCACTGATATTGCTAACTTTTAGTAGCAAAGCGGCAGTTAATCAAGCTCTCATTAACCAAAGGAGGCTGGATATGAAAGTGAGACAATATCTCAAACCCATCCTTATCAGGGTGGCGCTTGCTGCGGTGGGCCTGTCAGGGTTCGTCGCGGGTACCGCGTCGGTCGTGCAGGCTGCTGAACCGATGAAGATCGAAGTGGTCGTCACGGATCAGGAATTCAAAGTGAGCGGCCACACGCTGGTGGGAGAGCTCACGGAGATTACCGTCCGCAATCAGGGCACCATGACCCATGGGTTTACCTCCCCCTTGCTCAATGACGTTGGGGTCAAGGTGGAAGGCGACGCTCATGCGCTCAAAGGGAAGGGCGTGAACGCCTACCATGTGGATCCGGGGAAGACGATGAAAATCTCCTTCACCAGACACAGCAAGTCCGATCCCGAGACTATGCGCTATGTGTTTTGGTGTGACATTCACCCGAACATGAAGGGTGAGCTGTTCGTCATCGAGACCAAGGGCGAAATCGGCGGCGGGTGAGGGTCTGTGCCTGCCTGAACGGGCTGCGTGGCAATGGACGGGTCGCACGATGCCCATCGTGCGACCCGTCTCTTTGTGTTGCGAGGCACATCATGAGGACGTCCATGTCAAAGAAACGGGTTGGCGGCACGGCAGGACTTGTGTTGTTGATGGGCATGCTGGCCATGTGGGTTGCACCGCCTGTCCCTCTGGCTCAGGAACTGTCGGGCAATGTGCTCGACGGCAAGATGATCTACGAGTGGCACTGTGTCCGTTGCCATGGCGCCGGCGGGTGGGGCGACGGACCGCAAGCGCGAGAGCTGAGGGTGCCGCCCGCCAACTTCCATGCGCCGGCGGTGCAGATGAAATCGGACGAGCAGTTGCTGACCAGCATCGAGTTCGGGCTGGTCTTAAGCCCCATGCACGGCTGGCGGGGCCGGCTGACCGAGCAAGAGATGCAGGATGTGGTGGCCTACGTCCATCTGCTTGCCCAGCGCGGGCGGTAACGAGACGCATCGGCCTCGGCGCCAACACGA
>JACQCB010000177.1 GCA_016201805.1 Nitrospirota bacterium
CATGCTGGTGCTGCCTGCCGATCATGTCGTCAAGGGGGACCGGCGATTCCAAACAGCCGTGGCGCTCGGGGCTGAACTGGCCAGGCTGGACCGACTGGTGACTTTCGGCGTGCCCCCCATTCGACCGGAGACCGGCTATGGGTATATCCAGCCGAATCGGCGCGTCAAGCTGGCGTCGCGAGGCGGGCTGGTCGGGCATGCCGTTGCGCGCTTTGTCGAGAAGCCGGATCTCGCCACGGCCAGGCGGTATGTGAAGGCCGGAAACTATTACTGGAACAGCGGGATATTCGTGTGGCGTGCCGATGTCATTTTACGCGAGCTGGCGCGTCATCAACCGGCCTTGGCCGGGGGCATGAAAAAGATCCAGACGTTGCTGGGGCCTCGCGACGTCGCGGCGATGGCCAAGCTGTATCGACGGTTGTCCTCGATCTCGATCGACAACGGCGTGATGGAGCGTTCTTCGCGCGCCGCCATGATCCCGGTCGATTTTCTCTGGTCCGATGTCGGCAACTGGAGCAGCCTGGAGGAAGTGGCGCCGCGCAACGGGGCCGGCAACGTGGTCAGCGGCAGGGTCGTGGACCTGGACAGCCGCGACTCGATCGTCTATGCGGACCGCCGGCTCGTCGCGACGATCGGGCTGTCCGACATGGTGGTGGTGGATACGCCGGACGCCACATTGGTCTGCCCCAAATCGCGCGCCCAGGATGTCAAGAAAGTGGTCGAACTCCTGAAGCGGCAGGGTGCGCCGGAGCACCTTGAGCATCGTACCGTGTTCAGGCCTTGGGGCTCCTACACGGTGCTGGAGGAGGGGGCCGGCTACAAGGTCAAGCGAGTCACGGTCAATCCACAAGGGAGACTGTCGCTGCAACTCCATCATCGGCGCAGCGAACACTGGGTCGTGATTGCAGGAACCGCGCGGGTCACCTGCGGCCGGCGCGTCTTCGACCTGGGAGTCGGGCAGAGTACCGGCATTCCGAGGGATACTCCCCATCGATTGGAGAACCCGGGGGCCGAACCGTTGCATATCATCGAAGTGCAGGATGGGCCGTATCTCGGCGAGGACGACATCGTTCGCTTGCAGGACGACTACGGGCGCGGTGTGAAAACGCCGCGCAGTCCGAAAGTCTGAAAGTCATAACGTCTTCAAGTCGGGACTTTCGACTTTTCAACTTGATGACTTGTAGACTTGATGACTTGTAGACTTGTTGGAGAATCATGGCATTGTTTCGCGAATACGACATCAGGGGCATTGTCGGCCAGGAGTTGACGGAGGATATCGCCGAGTCGATCGGGCGGGCTTTCGCGACGTTGGGGAGTACGAAGGGCATGAAGACAGTCGCCGTCGGCCGGGATGGGCGGCACAGTTCCCCTGTCTTGCGCGACCGCCTGGTCAAGGGCCTCACGGAGGGCGGGCTGAACGTGTTCGATATCGGAGTCTGCCCGACGCCGCTCCTGTACTTTTCGCTCTTTCAACTTCCGGTGGACGGCGGGGTGATGATCACCGGCAGTCACAACGCGGCCGAATACAACGGCTTCAAACTCTGTGTTGGGAAAGAGGCGCTTCACGGGGAGGAGATTCAGCATCTGCGCGGAGTCATGGAGGCCGGTCGGTTTTCGACTGGGTCCGGGACCGTCTCCATGCGTCCGCTTATCCCGGAGTATCTGGCCTATCTGAAGCGCAGCTTTGAGTCGATCAAAGCGGGCCGTCTCCACGTCGTGATCGACTGCGGGAATGGGGCCGCGGCTCTCGTGGCCAAAGAAGCTTTAGAACAGCTGGGGTGCCGGGTGACCGGCCTCTATTGCGAGTTGGACGGCGGGTTTCCCAACCATCATCCTGACCCGACGGTGGTGGAGAACTTGCACGATTTGATTGCGGCGGTGAAACGGACCGGCGCGGACGTGGGCATCGGCTACGACGGCGACGCGGACCGTATCGGTGCGGTGGATGAGCAGGGGAATATTCTCTGGGGCGACCGCTTGATGGTCCTCTATTCCAGAGCGATTCTGGCCGAGCGGCCCGGCAGCACGATCATCTCGGAGGTGAAGGCTTCGCAAGCCCTCTACGACGACATCGCCAAGCACGGAGGGCGGCCGATCATGTGGAAGACCGGGCATTCGCTGATCAAAGCCAAGATGAAGGCCGAGGGGGCTCTGCTGGCCGGCGAGATGTCCGGCCATATGTTTTTTGCGGACCGCTACTTCGGTTATGACGATGCGATCTATGCCTCCTGCCGCCTGGTGGAAATTTTAGCCAAGAGCCGGCAATCCCTGTCCTCTCTGATCGCCGACCTTCCGGTCACCGCCGTGACTCCCGAGATCCGTGTGGATTGCCCGGACGCCGTCAAGTTCGATCTGGTCAAGCAGGTGCAGGCGAGATTGCTGGACTACGCCAAAACCGGCCTGGTGCTTCACGATGACAGTCTGAAGATTCGCGACGTGGTGACGATCGACGGAATTCGTGTGGTCTTCGAGGACGGGTGGGGGTTGATCAGAGCTTCCAACACGCAACCCGCGCTCGTACTCCGGTTCGAGGCTTCGACAGCCGAGCGCCTGGCAGCCATTCGTCGCCTGATCGAGTCCGAGCTGGACCGGTCGCGACGGGCGATGGCTGTCTGACGGTGTCGGCGCAAGTTCTGCGTCGCGACCGGTTGTTCGTCCTGATGGTGTTGCTCGTTTCCTGCCAGGTCGCGACGGCTCTGGCCCAGTCGACAACCATCCCATCCCTCTCGGCCGACCGGCCCTTTGCTGCCGGGGAACGGTTCACCTATACGATCTCCTGGCTGAACATCACGGCGGGTACGGCCGTGATGGAAGTGGCAGGAGCCGACCCGGTCCGCGGCCGTGCCGCTCTCAGACTGTTGACTACGGCCACATCCAGTTCCCTCGTCTCGAAGTTCTATCCGGTGGATAATCGGGTGGAGTCTCTTGTCGATGCGGAGGTCTTGACACCGTTTCGGACGGTGTTTCGGAGACGCGAAGGCAAGAGAAAAAACGACTTCGACGCCGTATTTCATCGTGCCGAGGGGACCGTCACCGCGACGAAAGATGGGGTGACCGAGCAACTGGCCGTGCCTCCCGGCATTCACGATACGATTTCCTGCCTGTATTATTTCCGAAGCCTTCCGTCGCTGGTGCCGGGCTCGTCGCACACGATCGACGTGCATCACGACAAAAAGAATTACCGGCTCGAGCTGCAAGTCGAGGGGATCGAGCGGCTGCAAGGCCCCTGGGGCGAGGTGGAGACAGTGCGGGTTCTGGCGATCATGCCGTTTCAAGGCATTTTCTTGAACGAGGGCAATATCCGGGTCTGGTTCACCGACGATGCCCGTCGGGCTCCGGTGATGATGAAGGCCAAGGTGGTGATCGGGTCCGTCGTAGCCACGTTGGTGGAGGGGTTTCGGGCGCCGGATGCTCCGTGAAGAGGCGCCGGTCCGATACGTGAACAAGCGGCACGATTGCCCGGTCTTTCAAAAATAGATATAATCACCCGTCACGTCTAAGTCGGCGACAAACGGCGCGAAGGAGGCAGCAGATCGTGGGGGCTTTTCCCATCACCCTGACGCGGTACATCATCCAAAAACAGGCGGCACATCCTGGCGCCACCGGAGAGTTTTCCGCCCTCATGGCCCAGATCGGCTTGGTCGGCAAGATGCTCGCCCAGGATCTGCGTCGGGC
>JACQCB010000176.1 GCA_016201805.1 Nitrospirota bacterium
CGCTGGGTGAAGCGCGCTATTCTGTCGAAATCGAAATCGTGGAAGGCGGTGCGGAAGTTCTCGCGCTTGGCGAGGATGGTGCGCCAGCTCAGTCCGGATTGAAACCCCTCCAGACTCAATTTCTCGAACAAGCGATTATCATCGTTGACTGGAAAGCCCCATTCGGTATCGTGATAGTCGAGAAACTCCGGGGCGGCACTGCACCAGCGGCAGCGTGATTTGCCGTCAGGACCCACTATCGTCGTGCCCATGTGTCTATTGTCCATAGTCCTGGTATCGAAAAGCCGTGGAGCGAAAGTTACTCAGTCGAGCAGAAACTTTAGCCGCTCATCGGTTTTTGATGGCGTGAGCTCAAGAATTTCCGCAGTTACAACATTTTCCGCTACAAATGGATCATCGTTCACTCTGCTTTGGAGATCCTGCAGCGACGTATTGTGCGCCACAATCCCGCCGCCCAAATTGGGCTGAAGACTCCCGACCAACATAAACACGTCGTCATCAAAACCGCGTGTGATCCATTTTTTGTGGCCTTCCATGAACTGATTGGCTTGGCCTTGGTTGTCAGAAAATCTAAGGAGCACGATAAACATCGGATGTATTCTCCTATTCAACTTAGAGGGGGGAGTATATTCAGCTGCCCGATGCTCCTCCCAACTTTGCTCGTGAATATGTCGATCGCGATGGCTCTCTCGCAAGAGAGTTTTATCCCAGGATCGACAGCGCAGTTTCGGACGTCTGCCTCACTACGTCGGCCGGTGTTCCGGCCTTGATCATCACAATCGTGCCTTGCATCATCGTCACGAGAACGCGCGCCAGTGCGCGCGGGTCTTTGTCTTTGGCCAGTTCGCCCTCCTGCTTCGCACGCGCGAGCAGTTTGAAGAATGCATCTTCCAGCATCTGGATTCGTTCCGAGAGTTTCTTGCCGATGTCTTTCTCGTGTGGGGCTAGCTCCATCACCGTGTTGGTGATCAGGCAGCCGCGGCGCTGTGGATCGGAGAGACCGAATCCCAGCATGGCGCCGATGAACTGGCGAATCAGGGGGAGCGCCGGACCCGGTTGATTCAAGATGGAGATTCTGCTGCCGATGCCGCCCCCCGCGCAATAACGATCCATCGCTTTCAAGAACAGTTCCCGCTTGCCGCCGAACGTGGCGTAGAGGCTGCCGCGATTGATGTCCATTGCGGAGAGCAGGTCCTCCATGGACGTGGCTTCGTAGCCCTTGTGCCAAAAGACGTGCATGGCTTTGTCGAGCGCCTCGTCGGGATTGAATTCTTTAGGGCGAGCCATAGCAGGGAGCCTTGTAACACAATTTGGAACGATCAGTCAATAATATAAATTGTTGGAAGGATTTGGGGGAGGAGCCTCTCTGCTCGACGGCCGCAGTGGGACCCCCAAAGGCGTCTCCTTGTGCCATCTACTTGCGGATGGTGATCCAGGGGAGGTACGATTAAATCCCACCAATCGACAGGAGGCCCCATGAAAACGCGCGTCATGCCGCCCAGGCGGCGGTTATCCCTCGACCGTAACATCGAGCGCCTGCGTGAACAGCTCACGCACATGGCGTCGTATCTGGGCAAGAGCAAGGCGACCTACAGCCTGGAAGAGTTCGATCTGGAAACCGAGCGCTTGATCAGCGACATTTTCGGGGAGAGCTCCAAATTGTTGGAGGCATATGAATATGCGCAGTTGGGGGAGGCGGCCGGTCTGGTCAATATGACGGATGAGGCTCCCGAGAGCATGGGGTTGGATGGTGAGAAGCAACGATTGTTCCAACGGAGCCGGGTGTTGGAAAGCTGTATTTCGGAATTGGAGGCGCGTCGGGCCGCCGACGCGAAGACACGCAAGGGAGGTTCGCAGACACTCATTGGCCCGCAGGTGGCCGAGCATCTGTCCCCGGACATCCGGAGTCTTCGACAGGATGCCAGCCTGCGAGAGGCCGGAGAGCTCATGCAGAAGTGGAAGACCGGCTCACTCCTCGTGACGGACAATCAAACCTATGTCGGATTCATCACGGATTCGGTGCTGGCGCGCGAAGTCGTCGCCAAGGGGCTTGATCCCACCACCACCACCGTCAAGACGTGCATGCGCACGCCGCTGGTGGCCATTGAAGGCGACCGCCCCCTCATCGAGGCCGTGCGCATGATGAAGGAGCAGGCCACCCGGCATCTGGCCGTGACGCAAGATGGAGAGATCATCGGAGTGATTTCCGTATCCAATATCCTGCGGTACTACTCAGGCGTCGTCTAAGAGAAGACTCCACGACAGAATCAGCCTCGATCCAGGAGAGACGGGAGGTGGGAGATGGGCCCGACGAAGGTGATCGTGAAAGAGAACGCGCTCTATGAGGCGGTGGGGGGGAAGCTGATCAAAGCCGGGTTCGCGAGCCAGCAGGATATCGAGGACTACGTGAACCATCATTATCTCGCGTTGCCGGTGGTCGACAAGAAAGGCCGGCCGTGGCTGCTCGACTGGAAGCCGGTCTATTGTCTGCGTGGCACGCAATATGAAACCGTGGATGATCGCAAAGTCCATCTCGCCCGGTGTCCTGATTGTGGAGGCATGGGGATTCGGTCGGATGAATTTGCGGTTGAATCGGATGTCATCCGCTGCACGACCTGCGGGCATGCATTCGATGCCCGGCTGGAGATGATGGAAACGTGAGAGGGCAGCTTGGTGGTCCCTTTCGCTCGCAGAGGCCGCACGATCAGAATGTGCATCCCTCGATGCGCGCGGTTAGGGACCTACCAAGCCGCCCCCTTGAGGGGAAAACGAGCAAGTTTGGATGGACCACATTATAGTGCTCGCTGGACGCGCGCAATAATATAGGGGATCAACCTGGCCGCCCCCGGGGAGAGAATAAACGAACGAGCTTGGAAGGACCATCAGAAGTAGTGGTTGCTTGATGCGCGCGCCTGCTAGGATTCCTGCCAGAATTTCCGGAAGTCGAACGACAGTTGATGGTGATGCTTGATGGAAAAGAGCACCACACCCTCGCGCCGTATCAAGTAGAGCACCAGATAGTCCTCCACAATAAACTCCCGAAGAGCTTCGGCATTCTGGAGGCGGGTCCGCAGCCTCTTTGCGAGGGTTCTCGCTTCAGCAGATCGAATGGGGTGGGAGAGAAATGCCCGGCCGGACTCGGGGAACCGGCACAGGGTTGGGATGATGTCGTCGAACAGGTGATCTAAAAGTCGCTGGAGCGCGGCAGCCCTCTCCGGGCCAAGAAAAGTCTCAATGGCGGTCAGATTGGCGGAGAAGTTCTCGGTGAAGACCGGCCGCTTACCGGCCATGTCGCGATTTCAATTGAGCCAGCGTGAGGGTCTTGCCGGCCTTCACATCGTCGAGACCGCGGACGGCCTCCTCCAGGAGAGTCAGGTGAATATGCTCCCGTTCTAATCGGTGGTAGTGGTCGAGCCGTTTGGCGTCAATGAGTGCCGCACAACTCTCACCGTTCTTCGTGATGATTTTCTCATGGCCTTCAGCAGCCACTTCTTCACACAGTTCGGTGAGGGTCGCTCGGGCCTTGGAGAGAGGGACAATGTCTTTGGATGAAATGGCCATGGATGCCTCCGTTTGGATGGACTATAAATTCTGTACAGAATATTGTCAAGAATAGAGGGGGAGAGCTGGAAGGGCACCCGTGCTGATCCTGTGCTCCCGGAGCGCGCGCCCTCAGAAGGGCCTCGCTCGACGGCCGCAGTGGGACCAACAAGGGTGCCCTTCCAGGGGAGAGAAAGGCGAGCAAGCTTGGAAGGATTATTAAAAGTGATGCTCGCTTGATGCGCGCAGTGGAAGGACGGCCTGGCTGCTCCCTATTGAAGGGAAAGGCGCAGGCTTAACCCTCCTTATTCGTCGCGTCGCGTCGCGTCGCCTCAGTCGGGAGCGAGTTCGCTGGCCAACTGGAACTTGACGGAGGGATTCTCTTTCATGCAGTAGGCGAGCAGCCGGTCGGAGCCGAACAGCATGACCATGCGTCCGTCCCGGTCGGCGAGCCGGAGGGTGTCCTGGGGCCAGTACATGCGGGAAAGTGTGACCGGGTCTCCGCTGATCCAGCGGGCCAAGACATAGGGCAACCGCTCGACGGTGGTCTTGACCCCGTATTCGCTCTCGAGGCGCGAGACGACGACGTCGAATTGGAGTTCTCCGACGGCGGCCAGGACCGGCTCCCGGCGCACGTGGTCCGGCGAGAAAAATATCTGCATCACCCCTTCCTCTTGGAGCTGCTGAATCCCCTTTTGGAACTGCTTCTGCTTGGAGATGTCCTGGCTGCGGAGCAGGCCGAAGCACTCCGGGGGAAATTGCGGAATCGGGTCGAAGGACAGGGGGGCGCCGGAACAGAGCGTGTCGCCGATGGCAAAGAGGCCGGGGTTGACCAATCCGACCACGTCGCCCGGGAACGCCTCGTCGATCGTTTCGCGGTCACGGCCGAAGAGCCGATGCGGACGCGTCATCCGGATCTTGCGGCCCAACCGGGCATGGTAGACCATCATGTCCTTCTCGAAGCGGCCAGAACAAATGCGCAGGAAGGCCATCCGGTCGCGGTGCTGCGGGTCCATGTTCGCCTGGATCTTGAACACAAACCCGGAAAACCGCTCGTCCGTCGGCTGGACGAGCCCCTGCGTGCTCTGGCGCGGTCCGGGAGGGGGCGCGTAGTGGAGGAAGGCGTTTAGAAACGGCTCGACGCCGAAGTTCGTGAGCGCGCTGCCGAAGAAAACCGGCGTCAGCTCGCCGGCGAGAAAACGGTCGTGATCGAAGGCGGCGCCGGCGCCGGCCAGCAGGGCAATCTCATCCTGAAGCGGGCCGTAAGCCTCCCCCAGGGTTGCCGCGAGGCTCGGATGGGGAAACGCCTCCACCCGCATCGGCGCCCGGCGCTGGTTATGCGCCGTCCGCTGAAAAAACAGCACTTGCGGTTCCCGCAGGTCGTAGAGGCCTTGGAA
>JACQCB010000171.1 GCA_016201805.1 Nitrospirota bacterium
CCGGACGCCGGTGATCACGCTGGGAGAGGGGAACACGCCCCTCATTCCCGCGACGCGCCTGGCGCAACGGATCACGCCGCGGATCGAGCTCTATCTGAAGGTCGAAGGCGCCAATCCCACCGGCTCCTTCAAAGATCGGGGCATGACCCTGGCCATTTCCAAGGCCGTCGAGGCCGGGGCCAGAGCCGTGATCTGCGCCTCGACCGGCAACACCTCGGCGTCGGCCGCGGCCTACGGCTCCCGCGCAGGGTTGGCCGTCTACGTGTTGATTCCGGCCGGCAAGATCGCCTTGGGCAAGTTGTCCCAAGCCATGATGCATCAGGCCACTGTGATTCAGATCGAAGGGAACTTCGATCAAGCCCTGGCGATCGTCAAGGATCTTGCGGCGACCAACCAGATCGAACTGGTCAACTCGATCAATCCGTTTCGGATCGAGGGACAAAAGACGGCGGCGATGGAAGTCTGCGACCAACTGGGCGGCGCCCCGAACGTCCACGTCCTCCCGGTCGGCAATGCCGGCAATATCACGGCCTATTGGCGCGGCTACAAGGAGTACCTGACCGCAGGCCAGATTGCTCGCGCCCCACGGATGATGGGGTTCCAGGCCGCAGGGGCGGCGCCCATCGTGTTGGGCCGCGTCGTGGAAGACCCGCAGACGGTCGCCACGGCGATTCGGATCGGCAATCCGGCCAGTTGGAAGGCGGCTTTACAGGCGGTGGAGGAATCCTCTGGGAAGATCGACATGGTTACGGATGAGGAAATCCTCCGGGCCTACGGCATCGTGGCGGCGGAGGAAGGCGTGTTCTGTGAACCGGCCTCGGCCGCCTCGGTGGCGGGTGTGATCAAGATGAGCGGCACCGGTCTGCTGAAGGAGGGAGACCGGGTGGTGTGCACCTTGACCGGCCATGGCCTCAAGGATGCGGATACGGCCATCGGGATTTCTCGCCAGCCGAAGACGGTCAAAGCCAACCGGGACGACGTGGCCCGGTTGTTAACGGTGTGAGTCCGTAAGGACGCAAGGAGGCGATGAAGTACATCATCCTGCATGGCGAGGGTATGGCAGACGTGCCGCGACAGGATCTCGGCGGCAAGACGCCGCTGCAGGCGGCGGCGACGCCCCACATGGACGGGCTGGCGCGAAACGGCGAACTGGGGTTGGTCACCAGTCACGCGGAGGGCCTCGGCCACGGCAGCGAGGTGCTGCAATTGGCTGTGCTGGGCTATGACCCGCGCAAGTTCTACCCGGGGCCCGCGCCCTTGGAGGCGGCCAGTCTGGGCGTGGTGGTCGAAGAACACGACGTCGTCTATCGCTGCACCATGGTGACGCTCCGGGCCGTGGCGCAGCAAAGCAAGGGCCCGCAGGTGGAGATCAAAAAGCTCGGACCGCAGGTCATGATGGAAGATGATACGGCGGGCGGCATCGACACCGAGGATGCGCGTGAACTGATCGAGGCGGTCAATGAGCAGCTTGGGTCGGAAACGATCCAGTTTTATCCCGGGACCGGTCACCGGCATCTGATGGTCTGGGTCGGCGGCAAAGCGCGGGCCGTCTGTGCGGACCCGCATGATGTGAAGGGGAAGTCGATCGGGGATGCGCTGCCGAGCGGCGATGGGGCCGACATTTTGCGAAAACTGATGGACGCCTCGTTGATCATTCTGCGTGACCATCCTATCAACGATCAGCGGCGCGAGGCGGGGCTGAAGCCGGCCAATTGCCTGTGGCTCTGGGGGCCTGGGCGGGCGCCGAAATTGCCGAAGCTCACCGAGCAATATGAGATTGTCGGCACGATCATCTCCACCAGTGACCTGCATCGGGGCGTCGGGATCTGCGCCGGGTTGGAGGCGGTGGATCCGTCCGTGTTGACCGAATCCGGCGGCACGGATTTCCTCAGCCGAGGCGAAGCGGCCCTGCGCGAGCTCGGCAAGAAGGACCTGGTCTACGTCCATGCGCAGATGCCGGTCGAGGTGGCGGAGGGGGCGGACCCCAAGGCCAGGGTCAAGGTCGTGGAGGAGTTCGATCAGAAGGTCGTCGGGACGATTGTCAACGGGCTGCAGAAGCTCGGCCCGCACCGTGTGCTCCTGTTGTGCGATGCGACCTCGGACGTCCGAAGCCGCACGGCCCCTCCGCAGGCGCTCTATGCGTCCTATGAAGGGCCGGCGAAGACGGATGCGGCTTCTGCACGGGGGTTCAATGAGGCGGATGCGGCGGAAGCCGGCTCTCGGGACGCCACCAGGCTGATGGCCAGACTGTTCCCACGGAGTTGATGCGTCATGGCCTTGATCGTGCAGAAGTACGGCGGCACCTCCGTGGGGAGCGTGGAGCGCATTCACCGCGTGGCCGAGCAAGTCGCCGAAGCCAAGCGTGCCGGCCACGACTTGGTGGTGGTGCTGTCCGCCATGAGCGGGGAGACCGACCGGCTCGTGCGTTTGGCCCACGAGGTGACTCCGTCTCCCGATGAGCGGGAGATGGACATGCTGCTGTCGACGGGCGAGCGGGTGACGACCTCGCTCCTGGCGATGGACTTGCGCGGGCGCGGCATCAATGCGCGGTCCTTCACCGGCCGCCAAGTCGGGATCATCACCGATAGCAGCCATACGAAGGCGCGGATCGCCCGGGTCACGGCGGAGCGGCTCAGGGAGGCGCTGGCGGAGGGGGTTGTCCCGATCGTGGCCGGTTTTCAGGGCATCAACGAGCGTTCGGACGTCACGACGCTGGGGCGAGGGGGATCGGACCTGACCGCCGTTGCGCTGGCGGCGGCGTTGAAGGCGGATCGCTGCATTATTTTCACGGACGTGGACGGGGTCTATACGGCGGACCCGAACATTGTTCCGACCGCCAGGCGTCTGGATAAAGTGTCCTATGAGGAAATGCTCGAGTTGGCCAGTTTGGGCGCGAAGGTGTTGCAGAGCCGCTCGGTGGAGTTTGCCGCCAAGCATGGGGTGCCGTTGGAAGTGAAATCCAGTTTCAAGGGGGGGCAGGGGACGCTCGTGACTACAGAAGACGAAGACATGGAGCGGATGACGGTCTCCGGCGTCACCGGCGACCGGAACCAGGCCAAAATTACCATTGTCGGGGTTCCGGACCAGCCCGGAGTCGCCGCGCGCATCTTCGGACCGGTGGCCGAGGCCAACATCGTCGTGGACATGATCATTCAGAACGTGAGCCAGGCGTCGCTCACCGATATTTCGTTCACCGTGCCGCGGGCGGACTTGGGCAAGGCGGTGAGCCTGGTCCAGCGCATCGCGAAGGAAATCGAGGCCAAATCGGTGGCGGTGACGGAGTCGATCGCCAAGGTGTCGCTGGTCGGCGTGGGGATGCGCTCGCATTCCGGCGTGGCGGCGCGCATGTTCGAGGTCCTTTCGCGGGAAGGCATCAACATCATGATGATCAGCACCTCCGAGATCAAGATCTCCTGTGTGATCGACGAGAAGTATCTCGAGCTCGCCATGCGCGCGCTGCACGGGGCCTTCGGATTGGACCACGCGACGGGACGTGAGGGGTAAAGCGTAAGGTGTAAGGTGGTCGGCGAAGTAGCATGGGCCTGAGATGATGGGAAACGCAAAGAAAGACATAACACGCATGGCGGAACGTGCGGGGGGGACTGCGGGGGAGGGACTCACGCCTCACCTCGAAGTCTACGATACGACTTTGCGCGATGGCGCTCAGGCCGAGGATGTCAGCTTTTCGGTCGACGACAAGGTCCGTGTGGCCCAGAAGCTGGACGAGCTCGGCGTGCAGTACATCGAGGGAGGCTGGCCCGGCGCAAACCCGAAGGACATCGAGTTCTTCCGCATCGTCAAGACGATGCCCTTCAAACATGCCACGGTGGTGGCTTTCGGATCGACGCGCAAGGCCAGCAATCCCGTGCAGAAGGACCCGAATCTCCAGGCGCTCCTGGCGGCCGAAACCGACACGATCACGCTGTTCGGCAAGAGCTGGGGGCTGCACGTCACCGACGCGTTGGGCGTGACCTTGCCCAAAAACCTAGAGATCATCGGCGACTCCATCGCCTACCTGCGCGCCAAGGGCCGTCATGTCTTCTATGACGCGGAGCATTTCTTCGACGGGTATAAAGCCGATCCCGACTATGCCTTGCAGACGCTGCGCAAGGCGGTTGAGGCCGGCGCCTCACGCGTGATTCTCTGCGATACGAACGGCGGCACGATGCCCTGGGAGATCCGGGAGATCTGCGCGGCGGTGAAGCGGGAATACGCCGTCCCGCTCGGCATCCATGCCCACAACGATACCGAGATGGCGGTGGCCAATTCGCTGGTGGCGATCGAGGCCGGCATCATCCAGGTGCAAGGCACCATCAACGGCATCGGAGAGCGGTGCGGGAATGCGAACCTCTGCTCGATCCTGCCCAACTTGGCGCTCAAGATGAAACGGCCGGTGTTGGGCGACCGCCGCCTGACGCGCTTGCGCGAGGTGTCGGGGTTTGTGGCCGAGATCGCGAACCTCGTGCCGAATAAGCACCAGCCCTACGTCGGGGATGCCGCGTTTGCCCACAAGGGAGGGGTGCACATCCACGCCGTGCAAAAGAATCCCGCCACCTATGAACACATCATCCCTGAACTGGTGGGCAATCGCCAGCGCATGTTGGTGTCCGACTATACGGGACGGAGCGGGCTCTTGGCCAAGGCGGAGGCCTATGGCATCAAGCTGTCCAAGGACAATGCCAAGCTGCAAGAACTCTTGGCGGCGCTGAAAGATCGTGAAAGTCAGGGATACCAGTTTGAGGGTGCGGAGGGCTCGTTCGAGCTGTTGCTGCGGAAGGCGCTTGGCAAGCACAAGCCTTCCTTCGAGTTGCTGGGCTTCCGGGTCATCGTGGAGAAGCGGCAGGCCAATGAGACCCCGATTTCGGAAGCGACCGTGATGGTCAAGGTCGGCGCCGTGGTCGAGCACACGGCGGCGGTCGGGGCGGGGCCGGTGAATGCGCTGGACCATGCGCTCCGGAAAGCGCTGGAGAAGTTCTATCCGCAGTTGACCGAGGTCAAGTTGCTGGACTACAAGGTTCGGGTGCTGGCCGCCACCCAGGGCACGGCTGCCAAGGTACGCGTGCTGCTCGAGTCCGGCGACCATAAAGAAATCTGGGGAACGGTCGGGGTGTCGGAAAACATCATGGAGGCCAGTTGGCAGGCGTTGGCGGACAGTATTGAATATAAACTTTTGCCGCGTGATCGCTGAGCGGCGCAGGGCGATCTTCAACCATTCCTGAAATTCTCTTGACTTGGCCGGTAACCTCACGTAATTTATGGAGAAAATTTAGGCCGATCAACGTCGCCTAAATCGCTGACGTAAGTGGATGTTCCGAGGAGGGGCCCAAGGGGGAGGCATGAGAAAGGCAGATATCGCCAACGAGATCTATGAGAAGGTCGGGGTGTCCAAGAAGGAAGCCTCGGACATCGTGGAATTCATCCTGAATCTGCTGAAAGCGGTCCTCCAAAAGGGAGAAGCGGTCAAGATCGCCGGGTTTGGGAATTTCGTGGTTCGCAGCAAGGGGGCCAGGAAAGGTCGGAATCCCAGGACGGGCGAGGAAATCGGCATTACGCCGCGCCGGGTCGTCACCTTCCGTCCAAGCCAGGTCTTCAAGAAGTACGTCAATCAGCCCTGACGGCTGGGGCATGTCTCACCGAACGAGCGCGAGGGTTGCTGATGGCGGCTGAGCCCAGGCTGGGCACGAAGCTGTTCTATAAAATCGGAGAAGTCAGTGCGATCACGAAGCTTCCCTCCTACGTCTTGCGTTTTTGGGAGTCCGAGTTCAGCTTCCTGAAGCCCAAGAAGAGCCGCGGCAATCAGCGCCTCTACGTTCAGCGAGACATCGAAACCGTCTTGGAAATCAAGCGTATGCTCTACGAAGAGGGGCATACGATCGCCGGTGTCAAGCGGTTTTGGGCCAAGCGGAGTCGCATCGGAAACCGGCCCGTGAAGCCGCGGGAGTTGGCCAAGCGCATGAGAGGGAATCTGGAGGCCATTCTCAAAATTCTTGAATCCTACGAACGCTGAGGCGTCGTCGCGGGACGGCTCCTTGGCCGACGATCGGGAAAGTTGAGCGCAGACGGGTCGGGGCGTAGCGCAGCCCGGTAGCGCGCTCGCTTGGGGTGCGAGAGGTCGTGGGTTCAAATCCCGCCGCCCCGACCATATCAAAAGACCGTGATGTGTGACGAGTGAGAAGTGGCGGGGCGGGGATCGGGGAAGCATCCGCCGGTAGGTTCCCGCCGATCACCTGGCACTCGTCACTTGTCACGTTTTGAGAGCTGCCACGCGCAGCTTTTTTTGTTTCCGATGCGTGACGGCCCTTGCATGAACATTCTGGTCACCAATGACGACGGCATTGCCTCGCCTGGACTCCATGCGTTGGCTGCCGCGCTCCGCCGGTTGGGGGACGTATGGGTGGTCGCTCCGGATCGTGAACGGACCGCGGTCGGCCATGCCTTGACGCTCCACAAACCGCTCCGGATCAACCGTCTGGACAAGCGGGTCTTCTCGGTCAATGGGACGCCGAGCGATTGCGTGAATCTGGCCATCAAAAAGGTCTTGCGCGGGATGCCCGCCCTGATTGTGTCGGGCATCAACCGGGGCGTGAACCTCGGGGACGACGTGACGTATTCGGGGACCGTCTCGGCTGCGCTGGAGGGGACGATCCTGGGCGTGCCCTCGATTGCGGTTTCGCAGGAGGCGCGACGGAACGGCCAGGCCTTCCAATTCGGGGTGGCCGCTGCCTATGCCGTGCGCGTGGGCAGAGCGGTGCTCCGCTTTGGGTTGCCGGCGGAGACCCTGTTGAACGTGAACGTGCCGGATCGCCCACGGGCGTCCATTGCCGGCGTCAAGGTCACCTGTTTGAGCCGCCGCCGGTTCGAGGATCCGATCGTCGAAAAGGTGGACCCCCACGGGCGGAAGTATTATTGGATCGCGGGCACCCGCGTGTCGTGGGAGCGGCGAAAGGACGCCGACCATGAAGCCCTGCGGCGCGGGATGGTGTCGGTCACGCCCATCCATCTCGACATCACGCACTATGGTGCGCTGGAGCAGATCCGTCAATGGGAGCCGATGCTCCGGAGCGGGAGGATGCCACGCAGGGGACGTCCCGTGCGTACGTCCGGCGGGAGCCGGCGATCCTCTATCCTCGGCGTCCAATCCAGCCCGACGAAACGGAGCGCCGCAAAGCCATAACGCAGTTGGGTCGCCATGCTGAAGATCCACAATACCCTTACCGGCCGCAAAGACCTCTTCGAGCCCTTGGTGCCGGGGACCGTGCGGATGTACGTCTGCGGCGTGACGGTCTACGACGAATGCCATATCGGTCATGCCCGAAGCGCGCTCGTCTTCGACGTGGTTCGGCGCTATCTCGAGTACAGCGGATTCTCCGTCACCTTCGTGAAAAACTTCACGGATGTGGACGACAAGATCATCAAGCGAGCCAATGAACTCGGCAAGCCCTGGCAGACCATCACGGCGACGTACATCGACGCCTATTACCGCGATATGGGGCGGCTCGGCATCAAGCCGGCGACGGTGGAGCCGAAAGCCACGGAACACATGGCGGAGATTATCGGGCTGGTCCAAGCGCTGATGGCAAAAGGCGCGGCCTATCAGGTGAACGGGGACGTGTATTTTCAGGTCGAGCGGTACGGAGCGTATGGCCGGCTTTCGAAACGAAAGCTGGACGACATGCAGGCCGGTGCCCGCGTCGAGGTGGATGAGCGCAAGCGGCACCCCATGGATTTTGCCCTTTGGAAGAGCGCGAAGCC
>JACQCB010000172.1 GCA_016201805.1 Nitrospirota bacterium
CGGACGAATTCCATGTCATGCTCGATCACGATGATGGAATGCGTGTCCGCCAGCGACTGGAGCAACTGGCCCGTCTGCTCCGTTTCCTGGTCGGTCATGCCGGCCACCGGCTCATCCACCAGGAGAAGCGTCGGGTCCTGCAAGAGCACCATGCCGATCTCCAGCCATTGCTTTTCGCCGTGCGAGAGGGCTCCGGCCCTGATGCCCCGCTTCTCCGCCAGCCCGATGGTGGCCAGCACCGAATCGATCCGCTCGCGCTCGACCGGTGTGGACTTGGCCCGGAGCGTCGCAAAAACCCCCTTGCTCTCCCGCTTGATCGAGAGCTCGAGATTTTCCCAGACCGTCAGATTGCCGTAGACCGAGGGCGTCTGGAACTTGCGGCCGATCCCCAATGAGGCGATTTGGTTTTCGCGCAACGGCAGCAGGTCCTGGTCCTTGCCGAAAATGACGCGGCCGGACTGGGGTTTCGCCTTCCCCGAGATCACGTCCAGCAAGGTGGTCTTGCCGGCTCCGTTGGGACCGATCACGACGCGCAGTTCATGGTAGTTGACGATGAAGTTGAGGTGGCGGAGCGCCTTGAAGCCGTCGAAGTCGACCGTGACGTCTTCCAGGTAAATGATCGAGCCTCGTTCGCCGGTCACATCACGCCTCGCGTTCGCCCACGCTCACTCCACCGAGTCCACGGCCCAATGGCCTACCGGCTTCCCGGTTCCGAAGCCGCCACGGGTTTGTCCAACCCGTCGCCGGTTCGCTTTCGGGAAAGCCATCCGCCGCTGATTTTCCGAACCAGTCCGACGCAGCCTTCCGGAAAGAATAAGACAACGGCGATAAACAGCCCGCCCAGGAAGAACGGCCAGAGCTCCGGAAAATGGTTGGTCAACACACTGCGCCCCAGGTTGACACCCACGGAGCCCACCACGGCCCCCACCAACGTGCCACGCCCTCCGACCGCCACCCAGATGACCATCTCAATCGACGGCAAGACACCGATCTGGGCCGGCGTGATAATCCCCACCTGCGGGACATAGAGAGCGCCGGCCAGCCCGGCTAAGGCGGCCGAGACCACGAAGACGAAGAGCTTGTAGTTGGCCGGGGAATAGCCGGAGAAAAGCACCCGTTGCTCGCTGTCTCGGATCGCCACCAGCACCTTGCCGGTCCTGGATCGAATGATCCAACGACACAGGAGATAGGCGCCGCCCAAGCAGAGCACGGTCACCACGTACAGACCCCGCTGCGTGCCCGGCTCGCTTAAACGAAATCCCAGGAGAGTCTTAAAATCCGTCAAGCCGTTGGTCCCGCCCAGGTTCGTCTCGTTGCGATTGAACACCAGCCAGGCCGAAAGCGCCAGGGCCTGCGTGATGATGGAAAAGTACACGCCCTTGATCCGGCTCCGGAACGCCAGAAATCCGAACAGCGCCGCAAAGAGGGTCGGAACGAGGACGGCCGCCGCCACCGCGAACCAAGGACTGTGGAAGGGCTGCCAGAACAGCGGCAGCTCCTTCACTTGATTCCAGACCATGAAGTCTGGCAAGGCGCTGCCGTAGACGCTCTCGGTCCCGATCGAGAGCATCATGTACATGCCGATCGCATAGGCGCCGAGGCCGAAGAAGACGCCGTGGCCGAGACTCAAGATGCCGGTATAGCCCCAGATCAGATCCAAGCCGAGCGCGAGGATCGCAAACGCCAGGAACTTGCCGAACAGATTCAGCGTGAAGTCCGAGACGTGCAGCCATGAGCCCGTTTCCGGCAGCACGTTCAACAGAGGCAGGAGGATGAGCAAACAGAAGCCGACCAGCCAGAAGGACAAGCCCTCGCTCCGTTCATGCTCCTGGCTAATTTCTTTTCCCTCACCCATGTAATGGAGTTTTGAGTTTTGAATTCCAACTAAAAACCTAAAACTAAAAACTTACAACTTGTCTGACTCACGATTCGACATGACGGCCCTTGATGGCGAAGAGGCCGGACGGCCTGCGCTGGAGGAAGAGAATGACCAGGACCAGGATCAGCACCTTGCCATAGACCGCGCCGAAGCTCGGCTCCAGCAGTTTGTTGAGCCCCCCGATACCCAGCGACGCCACGATCGTCCCGGCCAGCTTGCCCACCCCGCCGGTCACCACGACCATGAACGAGTCCACGATGTAGTTCTGGCCCAAGCCCGGTTCGACGTTCCCGATCAGCGTGAGCGCGCAGCCGGCCAGACCGGCGAGACCGGTCCCGAACGCGAAGGTATAGGCATCCACCTTTCGAGTCGGGATGGACAGACAAGCGCTCATATCCCGATTCTGCATCACAGCCCGCACCTTGAGTCCCACGCCGGTACGAAACAACAACAGATAGATGCCGGCGACGCAGAGCGACGCCAGCGCGATAATGAACAGTCTATTGTACGGCAACTGCACGCCCACCATGGCCTGCATCCCGCCGCTCAGCCAACTCGGAGCGACAACGGACGTCAGGTCCCCGAAGACCACCCGGGCCCCTTGTATCAAGATCAAGCTGACTCCCCAAGTGGCCAGCAGGGTCTCCAGCGGCCGGCCGTACAGGAAGCGGATCAGGGTCGCTTCCAAGAAAAGCCCGAACAGCCCGGCCACCAGAAACGAGCCGGGCATGGCCAGGAGAAAATAATAATCGAAGAGCCCAATCGGAAGATAGGCCTTAAAGCATTCCTGCGTCAGAAAGGTGGCATAGGCTCCCAGCATCATGAACTCGCCGTGGGCCATGTTGATCACGCCCATGAGGCCGAAGATGATCGCCAGCCCCAACGCCATCAGCAGGAGCACGGAGCTGAGGCTGATGCCTCGAAACAGCGTTTCGATCGCGCTGGTCCAGCTTCCCCAGGATTCGATCTGCTCGATCGCCTCCTTGGCGGCCCG
Organism: Nitrospirota bacterium; assembly: GCA_016201805.1. Lineage (GTDB taxonomy): Bacteria > Nitrospirota > Nitrospiria > Nitrospirales > Nitrospiraceae > SCVQ01. The sequence continues at coordinate 2,874 of JACQCB010000172.1, forward strand.
CGCCACGAGCATGTGCTCCGCCTGACCGGTGCCTCCTCCAGCCTCCGGCGCAGTTTCACCGGCTAATTCAGTCAAGAGCGGAATCGCGTTCTGACTGCGCAATTCGCCCAGCTTGGCTGCTGCCGCAATCTTGACCTGCGGGTCAGGATCCGCAAGCTTGATGAGGTTGACGGACTCGTCGATCGTATAGCGCACCCACCGATCCGGTTCGGCCTTCCGTGCATCTTCCAACCAGGTCACGACGATCGGCTTGCCGATGGCAGCCAGATCCGCTGCGGCGGACCGGCGCGCGTTGGGATCGGGACTATGCAGTTTGTTTTTGTTCCGGAGCAGATCGATCGCGGGCTTGAGCGCCATCCGCAAGCCTCGGTCCGCGTTGCCACGCAGTTCCTCCAAGCGTGGGAGCAGACCGGCATCGTCCTGCTCGATCAAGGTCAAGACGGCCGCATCCTGGACCGATGGATCGTCGCTCGACAGATCGGCCAGGGCCTTCTCAACAGCAGCGGGCGGAGGAGCCGCCACCGACTCCTCCGCCCAAACCTGCCCGACGCTGCTCCACAGGGAACACAATCCCAGGAGCAATACCCAGCCCGCCCTTCTCATTTCACCACGCGCTCATCTTCAGGCTTTCTTCTGATACGTCCCCTGGTGGCTGATCCAATCGCAGCCCTTCTCAGGATTCGTATACTCGCTCCAGGGTTCCGGTTTGACCAGGCCTTTCGACCGCCAGACCGTCTTGAACTGCCCGTCCTTCAAAATCTCCCCGATCAGGACCGGCTTGTGCGTATGCTGATTGGCCTCGTCCATCTTGATCTCTCCGCCCGGCGCGAGGAACTTCTGCCCGTAGACGGCCTTGCGGACCGCATCCACATCCGCCTTGCCGGCCTTCTCCACCGCTTGTTTCCAGACATGGACGCCGAAGTAGGCCGCCTCGATCGGGTCGTCCGTGACCCGCTTGCCTCCGTCCGGCAAGTTGTTCTTCTTGCAGTAGGCTTTGAAGTTCGCCACGAATTGCTTGTTCTGCGGCGTATCCACGCTCTGATAGTAGTTCCAGGCAGCCAGGTGCCCGACCAGCGCCGTGGTGTCCATGCCGCGCAGCTCGTCTTCGGCCACGCTGAAGGCCATGATCGGGGCGTCCTCGGCCCGTAGCCCTTGATTGGCAAACTCCTTGTAGAAGGGCACGTTGCTGTCCCCGTTGATCGTGCTGATCACGGCAGCTCCGCCGCCGGCCGAGAACTTTTTGATCTTGCCGACGATGGTCTGATAGTCCTGGTGATGGAATGGCGTGTACTCCTCCATGATATTGGCCGCCGGCACCTTCTTGGCCAGCAACATGGCCCTCAGAATCTTGTTCGTCGTGCGAGGATACACATAGTCGGTGCCCAAGAGATAGAACTTCTTGTGCCCGCCTCCTTCTTTGCTCATCAGATATTCCACGGCCGGCACCGCCTGCTGGTTGACCGCCGCGCCGGTATAGAACACGTTGCGGGAGCACTCCTCCCCTTCGTACTGCACGGGATAGAAGAGCAGGCCGTTGTTCTTCTCGAAGACCGGCAAGACGGACTTGCGGCTCACCGAGGTCCAGCAGCCGAAGACCACGGCCACTTTGTCCACCAGCAACAACTGCTTCGCCTTCTCCGCGAAGAGGTCCCAGTTGGAGGCCGGGTCCACCACCACCGGCTGGATCTTACGGCCCAGGACGCCGCCCTTGGCATTGATCTCCTCCACCGCCATCAGAACCACGTCGCGCAGGGAGACCTCACTGATCGCCATCGTGCCGCTCAAGGAATGGAGCACGCCAATTTTGATCGGCTCCTTGTCCGCCGCATAGGACAGTGCCCAAGTTCCCAGGTTCCCCAGCAAAGCCGCCACGCCGATGCCGGCTGCCGCCTTCGTGCCCTTGACCAAGAAATCACGCCGGGATTCCCCGTTCTCGACCGGCATCTCATTAGGATCGGTTATGGGTTTCATGATCGCTGCTCCTTTCACGTGAGTCCGAGTGACTCACCGTCCGGTTTCAGAAGTTGTACCATACGGACACGTTGTACTGTTGCCCAGAGAACCGCTCCTGGGTCGTCCACTGCGTCCAGAGGTTCTGGAACTCCGCACCCAGGTAGAAGTCGGCCCAGATGGGACGGACCATCGTCAGATAGGTCCGCTGGTTGGACAGGTACTGGATGTTGTCCCCCGTCGTGCTCCCGCGAAGATCGTCCTTGTTGGGATTGTCGAAGCCGTAGCCGGCCAGGAAGGTATAGTTTTTCGTCGGTGCATAGCTCAACTGGCCCCAGCCGACCAAGGTGCGAATCGGCTTGCCTGTCGTTAGGTTCAATTCCTGGTTGTACCGGAAGAACTCCACCCCAAGCCCCTGCCCATAGGCAACTTCGCCAGAAAACTTCAGAGTCCTGGCAAGGGGCTGCACCAACTCAATCCCGACGAGGTAGGAATTAATGTCTTGGCCTGACCGGAAGGCGCTGCCCGCAATCGGCGCGGATCGGTAGTACCGGTACCCCACGCTGGCCGCCAACATCGTGCCCTGCAAGCTTCCAGTCCCGGTATAGGCCAACCGACCTCCGTAATAAGGATGCTGCACCGGATCGTTGAATGGCGCGGTGTTGGTCGAACCGCCCCCGACAGAGGTGGTCGTTGTCGTCCGCACCTGGGTATTGCCGCAGCAAGCCGAGAGACCACGCTCGAACCGCATGACGGTCAACAATCCCTCGACGTTCTCGTTGAACTGGTGCCGCACGGTGACTTGCGGAAGACGTTGCCAGAGGTTGCCGCCGTAGCCCATGATCGAGAAGTCGATCAGGTCCGGATGCAGCCGGCCGTGAGGCTGGTCTTGCCGCTGGTATAGCGGACATTCGCCAAGCGCAGACGGGGCGGGATGTTGCCGGCATTGTCCGTCTGTCCGTAGAAATCCACTTCGACCACACCGGTCAGCGAGTGCTTGCCGTCGGTCCGGTCGGCGCGGACACCGAAGACGCTATAGCGTGGGTTCAGGGTGCTGCTTGCATTGTTCCCCTTGCCGGCTGCCGTGGCATACCCGTTGAACTGACCCGGGTCCAGGGGATTGTTGTTCCTGCTGCTGTAGATCGCATCCAACTCAACGCGCCCATAAGGGGTAATGGTGCCCTTGCTCCCCTCGGAATAAATCGCGCTCAAGCACCCGGCGCAAAGGTGCGTTGCCGGTTCTTCCTTGCGAATCAGCTGCCCGGCGCCCTCTTCCTCTTGTGGCGCCGGCTCTTGCTTGTGCCGCTCTTCGAGCATCGGCTTCGGACCGCCGTCCTTCTGTTCCTGCGCAAACACCGGCACCGCGACCACGAAGAACGCAATCGTGATCAGCGCCGAACCGACACGTTTCCAACTCTGCCTGTTCATGTTTTGAATGACCTCCTCC
>JACQCB010000187.1 GCA_016201805.1 Nitrospirota bacterium
GACTCATCCTCGACTTCCTGGTCCGCCTTCCGGCTCTGGGCAGCCAACTCCGCGTCTTTTCCTTCCATGTAGACCGCCTGGTGGCCGGGGAATTTGACCACGGTCCCGTTGGCGCGAAACACATAGGCCTCGCCGGTGCCCTGCGGCAGGGAATCCACGCGGGTGACTTCCAGAATCGCCGGCGCCATCTGCGACGCGATGAAGCGGTTCCAGATCAGCTTGTAGAGCTGATACTGGTCTTTTTCCAAAAACTGTTTGATGGATTCGGGGTCGCGATGGGCCGAGGTCGGACGAATCGCCTCATGGGCCTCCTGGGCGGCCTTCTGGGTCTTGTAGACGTTGGGGGTGGGCGGCAGATACTCATTGCCGAACCGTTCTCGCACGACCTGCCTGGCTTCTTCCGCCGCCTCGTTGGAAATACGCGGCGAATCGGTCCTCATATAGGTGATCAAGCCGATCGGCCCTTCCTTGCCGATTTCAAGCCCTTCGTACAGCTGTTGGGCCAGCGCCATGGTCCTCTTGGGCGTATAACGAAGCTTGCGGGCCGCTTCCTGCTGGAGCCGACTCGTAATGAACGGGGCCACCGGGTTGCGCCGCTTCTCCTTCCGTTCGATGGACTGGACGAGGAAGTCTTTGCCCTGGACCGCAGCCACGACCCGCCCGGCCTCCTGCGCAGACGCGATCTCCGCATCCCGGCCATTCACACTGTGGAGCTTGGCCTCGAATGGCGGCGGGTTCGTGCCGGCCAGCGTAACCGTGATGGACCAGTATTCCTCGGGACGGAAGGCTTCGCGCTCCCGTTCGCGGTCGCAGATCAACTTCACGGCCACCGACTGCACGCGGCCCATGCTGAGGCCCCGGCGTACTTTTTTCCAGAGCAACTGGCTGCCCTGATAGCCGACAATGCGGTCCAGCACGCGGCGCGCCTGCTGGGCGTTGACCAGCTTCAGGTCGATCTGGCCGGGGGATTGCAACGCGCGCTTGATCGCCGACTCGGTGATCTCGTTGAACAGGACGCGGAACACTTTGCGATCCTTTCCCTTGGCCTTGCCGGCGCCGGACTTGCCGTCGAGCTCCTGCGCAATGTGCCAGGCAATGGCTTCCCCTTCGCGATCCGGGTCCGGAGCGAGATAGACGACGTCGACTTCCTGCGCTTTCTTTTTGATCTCGGCCAGCACTTTCGCCTTGCCCTTGATCGTCACGTACTGGGGAGCGAAGTCGTGCTCGATGTCCACGCCCAGCTTGCTGGTGGGCAGATCCTTCACATGGCCGATCGACGCCATCACAGTATAGCCGCGGCCCAGATACTTGGTGATGGTCCGGGCCTTGGCTGGTGACTCCACGATAATCAACGATTTGGCCATGCGCGCTCCTGTCGCCCCTCTCGACGAACCGCTCAACGCCCCGCTTCAACCGGGGCCGTGATATATACCGACTTCGGCACGCTTTGCAAGTCCCTTCAGCGTGATTTACACGCGCACGTACGACCGGCCCGGCAGTTGACGCACCGCGCCCTTCAATTCCATGGCCAGGAGCAGGCCGGCAACATCGGCCGCCGGGAGGCCTGTGCGGACGATCAGATCGTCGATGTGCACCGGCTCGAAGGATAGCAGGTCATGGAGTCTTTGTTCTGCCTTGTCCATCTGCGGCTCGTCTCCAGCCCGGACAGCTCCCCGGACCTGCACCTGCTCCCGAAATGCCTCGTCGAGCTGAGGCAAGAGTTCATCGATCACATCCGCCACGGTTTCGACCAATTTGGCGCCCTGCTTGATGAGACCGTTGGGACCACGACTGTGTTCCGCCCTCACGAACCCCGGCACGGCAAAGACCTCCCGCCCCTGTTCCGCCGCCAATCCGGCCGTGATGAGCGACCCGCTCTGGACCGCCGCCTCGGTAACCACGACGCCCAGGGAAAGGCCGCTGATGATGCGGTTCCGGCGAGGAAAATGATAGGCATGCGGATAGGCCCCCAAGGGAAATTCAGACAGGACCGCGCCGTGGGCTTCGATCTGCTGCCTGAGCGCCTGATGTTCCGGCGGATAGGTGCGATCGATCCCGCAACCCAACACGGCCAGAGTCCTCCCCTGAGCCGCCAACGCCCCCCGGTGAGCCGCCGCATCCACCCCTCTCGCCAGACCGCTGACGATGGTAAAGCCGGCCGAGGCCAGATCCCGGCTGAGCTGTTCGGTCACCAGCCGGCCGGCCGCCGTGGCTCGTCGAGCCCCCACGATCGCCACCGCGTGGCGATCTCTCTGATCCAGCGCGCCGCTCACATAGAGCAGCGGCGGTGGGTCCGCAATCGTTTTGAGCCGCGCCGGATAGGCCGCATCAAGATACGACACCACCGACACCGGCAGCCGCTCCAGCAATTCCAGTTCGCGATCGATCGCGTCTTGGGTCTCCCGATCCGGCGCCTGCTGAATGGCCTGCGCCACAGCACGGCTGACCGATCCGCCAGCCATCAGCGATTCCGTCGAGGCCTGCAGGACCGCTTCCGGCGAGCCGAACGTATCCGCGAGCCGGCAGAGCCCCGCATCGCCCAATCCGTGGACCGCGCGCAACCGGAACCAAGACTGAAGAGACGAGGTACCGGCCACAGGACCTCCCATCTCTCTCAACGCGCTCTCTCGGCAAGCACGTGCAGCGGCCCGCGCCCTGCTGATGGCCGACAACCGGCCGCACCGGCCGGCTTAGAGCACGGCAATATCGTACTGCTCGAGGTGAAGACCCTGATCCGCCTGGATGAGAAGCTTGACGCGGCACGTCCGCTCCAGGTCCTCCACCCCCTGACGCTCATCATCGTACAGCAGATCGGCGACGGACGGATGGACGCCCAGCACGATTTTCTGTTCCTCCGTCCCGCGCCCGATCCGGCGGATCTCGCGGAAGATCTCGTAGGCCACCGTGGTGGGCGACTTGGTGTACCCCCGCCCGTCGCAGTAGCGGCAGGGCTCCGACATCGTCCGCAACAGGTCCTCCCTCACCCGTTCGCGCGAGATCTCGATCAAGCCCAGGTCCGAGATGTGCGAAATCCTGGTGCGGGCCTTGTCGCCGGCCATCGCATCGACCAGCGCCTGATAGACCTTGTCCCGGTTCTTCTCCCGCTCCATGTCGATGAAGTCGACGATGATGATCCCCCCGATCCCCCGCAGCTTGATCTGATAGGCGATTTCCTTCGCCGCCTCGAGGTTGTTCTTGAGGATCGTCTCTTCTTGATCCCGCTTGCCGACGAAGCGCCCCGTGTTCACGTCGATGACCGTCATCGCCTCGGCATGGTCCACGACGATGTGCCCGCCGGACTTCAACCACACCTTGCGGTGCAAGGCGCGGGCGATTTCCATCTCGACGCCCAGGTGGTCGAAGAGGCTCTCCTCCTTGTCGTAATAATGGATGCGGGAGGTCTGCTCCGGCGAAAACCGATGGACGAAGTCTTTCACCGCCTCATACTCCTGCCTCGAATCGATCAGCAGGCGGTCCACTTTTTTCGTGAACAGATCGCGGACGATCCGAAAGGTCAGCGTCAGGTCGGTGTGCAGGAGGACCGGCGCCGGAAGATGGTCCCGCTTTTTCAGCACGTCCTGCCAAAGCACGTGCAGGAACTCCACGTCCGACCGCAGCTCGTCCTCCTTCACCCCCTCGCTCACCGTCCGGACGATGTAGCCGCAACCGGGCCGGCGCACCCGCTTCATGATGTCCTTCAACCGCGCCCGTTCCTCGTCCTTGGGAATCCGCCGCGACACGCCGACGTGCTCGACGTTCGGCATGAACACCAGATAGCGACCCGGCAGCGACACGTAGGTCGTCACCCGAGGCCCCTTCGTGCCGATCGGCCCCTTGGAGATCTGCACCATGAGCTCCTGGCCTTCTTGCAGCAGCTGTTCGATCGGCTTGGAGGATTGCCGGCGCGGCCGCGGCATCTCGGGCCCCTTCTCATCCTCCTCGCTGTCAACCAGGGTATCCCCCGGTTCCGTATCGGTCGACAAGTCCGAGACGTGCACGAAGGCGGCCTTCTCCATCCCGATATCGACGAACGCCGCCTGCATGCCCGGCAAGACTTTGACCACCTTCCCCTTGTAAATGTTCCCGACAAAATCCTTGTTCTTGGCCCGATCTACGTAGAGGTCCGTCACGACGCGGCCGTCCAACACCGCCGCGCGGGTCTCCTCCCGTGTCACATTAATGGCAATTTCCAGCCCCATACATACTCCCTGCAGCCTGTGCGGCGGATCAACGGCCCCACGCGCGGATTGCCGCGCCAGCCTGCGCATACGGTAAAAGGGTTCACCTTACAACCTGTAACTGGTCTCAACCGCCGCTTGTCCCGCGACTCCGACGAGGCGGCTCAGGCCGCCCCGCCGCGCGTTCAGTAAAACAAGGACAAGCGCCGGCGCTTGATATTCAACAAGAGTCCCAGGGCCGCCATCGTCGTGACCACCGCACTGCCACCATAGCTCATGAGCGGCAACGGAATACCGACGATCGGCAACAGCCCGGCCGTCATCCCGATGTTCACCACGAGGCAGAAGCCGAACATGCCGATCACCCCGGCCGCCAACAGCGCCCCCAAGACATCCTTGGCTTTCAACGCAATTTCCAACGACAGCATGAGGAGTGCGACGAACAGGACCAGGAGCACCAGCACGCCCACAAACCCCCATTCTTCGGCAAACACCGCAAAGACGAAGTCCGTGTGCCCTTCCGGCAAAAATTTCAGTTGGCTCTGCGTCCCTCCGTAAAGGCCTTTCCCCAGCAGTTCGCCCGATCCGATCGCAATACGCGACTGAAGGCCGTGGTACCCCTTGCCGCCCGTATCGTAGTCGGGATCGACGAAGGTCATGACCCGCTGCCGCTGATAGTCGTGCATCGAACCCCACATCATCTCCCAGGCGAACGGAAACAGCATGAGGGCAAACAGCAGCAGGATGCCCATGGCTTTCGACCGCATGCCCACCACCAACAACATCGCGCCGTAAATCGCCAGAAAACTGAGCCCGCTGCCGAGGTCCGGCTGCTTGAGGATCAACAGGAGGCCCGGCATCGCGATCAGGCCTGGCAACACCACCCGCTGAATCCAGCCTTCGCGCGGGGCGTTGGCGTAGTACGTGGCCAGCACCAGGATCAGGACCAGCTTCGCGAACTCGGAGGGCTGCACGGCAAAGGGTCCGAGGGGAATCCATCGCTGAGCGCCGCGACTCGTTTTGCCTGCGACCAACACCACCACCAACAGGATCAGCACGACCGCGTAGAGCACATAGGACAACCGGGCAATCTTGTGATAATCCACCGCCAGCATGGCCAAAAACGCGCCGCAGCCGAGCAGGATCCAGACCATCTGCTTGACGTACAGCGGGAGACCGCTCCCAGACTGGGCATGGGTGACGCTGTAAATGGAGAGCACGCCGAGCGACAGAATCGCGGTGATCAACGCGAGGAAGTGCCAGTCGAACCGGTCCAATTGCCGGCTCTCCATCGCACGATCCGTCATGGCGCACCTATGGAGGACATCTGCATCGCCAGCGCCGGCTCGAAGGGCCGAGCCTGGGATGGGGCCTCGGCCTCCTGCGGGGGCTCCGGCGCAAATTTTACGAAGGCCTCGATCATCTGCTTGGCCAGGGGGGCCGCCACCGACCCGCCATGCCCCATGTGTTCCACGAGCACCGCCACGGCAATCTTCGGCTCGTCGACGGGGGCATAGGACACGAACCAGGCATGGTCCCGCAGCTTCTTGGGAATATCTTTTGCCGGCCCCGTTCGCAGCGCAGCCGCCTGCGCGGTGCCGGTCTTGCCGGCAATGGTCACGAGCGTGGAGCGGGCACGTGTCGCGGTCCCCCGCGTGACCACGCCCGCCAAGGCGTCCTTGATGAGGGCCAGCGTGTCCGGTTGGACCGTCAACTTGCCGTTGGACACAGCCGGAATTTCCTGCAGCCGACCCGTCGCCCGCTCCATGACGGCCCGCACCAGGCGCGGACGGAACGACACGCCGTCATTGGCGACGGTGGCGATCAGATGAGCCATCTGCAGCGGCGTCACCGTCACGTAGCCCTGTCCGATGGAGGCGGAAATGGTCTCGCCGGGGAACCAGGGCTGACCTTTGGCCTTCTCCTTCCAGGCGGTGGACGGCACAATCCCCACCCGCTCGGACGGCAGCTCGATGCCGGTCTCCTGCCCCAACCCAAACTGCATCGCAAACGAGGCGATGGTGTCGATGCCCATGCGCTGTCCGACCGTGTAGAAAAACACGTCGCAGGAATCCACGAGGGCTTGCGTGATATCCATCATGCCGTGCCCACCCGCCTTCCAGTCCTTGAACAAGCGGTTGCCGAACTGAAACCCGCCGACGCACCGGATCTTCGTCGAAGGATTGACGGTGTTCGATTCGAGCGCCGCAGCGGCCATCACGATCTTGAAGGTCGACCCCGGAGGATACTGCCCTTGCGTCGCGCGATTCGTCATGGGACGGGCTTCGTTCTGCACGACCGCATCCCACTGTTTGGCGGTGAGTTCGCGCGACAAGAGATTGGGATCGAATGTCGGATGGCTGGCCAGCGCAAGGACTTCACCCGTGGTCGGATCGATCGCCACGATGGCGCCGGACTCCTCGCCAAGCAGCTGCTCCGCCAGTCGTTGCAACCGAAGATCGATCGTCACGTAGAGATCGTTGCCGGCTTCCGGTTTCTTGACCGTGACGGTCCGTTTCTCATGCCCCAGCGCATCCACCTCGATCACTTTCTGTCCGGCTTTGCCCCTCAAAAAACGATCGTAGGCCTTCTCGACCCCATACTGGCCGACGAGGCTTCCCTGATGAAGGTCCTCCGACTCAATCTTCTCCAGTTGATCGGGCGAGACCTCGCCGACATAGCCGATCACATGGGCCGCCGTGGCCCCAACCGTGTAGTTGCGCCGAGAGTCCGCCTGGATCATCACACCCGGTAGATCCAGCCGGTGCGACTCGATGAGCGCCGCCTCCCGAAGCGTGAGCCCGCCCTTCAACTTTTTCGGGACCAGCCGGCCGGTTCGCTCGGCAAACTTTTTCCTGAGCAGGGCTTCGTCCAAACCGATGAGCTTGACCAACCGCTCCGCCAGCAGGGCGCGGTTCTTGACGTCCTCCAAGGTCACGTAGAGACCGAAGCTCGGCGCATTGTTCGCCAGCAAGACCCCCTGCCGGTCATAGATCAACCCGCGAGCCGGTTCCAGGATCACCGAGCGGGTGCGGTTGTTCTCGGACAGGTCTCGATAATAGGCGCCCTCTTGGATCTGAAGGCTCCAGAGACGAATCGCCAACAGCCCGACCACCAGCAGCAGCGCCACCTTCAAGATGAGCAACCGCCGTTGCAGCTCGCGAAGCTCGTCGTGTCGAGCCCCAAGTTCAGCCATTCCGGCTCCTGCCCGCCCGTTGGCGGCGTGTCTGTCCACCCGGTCTCAGTTCAGCGCACAAATCCGGCTAGCCCCCCCTGA
>JACQCB010000173.1 GCA_016201805.1 Nitrospirota bacterium
GCGGACCCGCATTCTGGCTCGCACGTCACCATAGCGATAGAGGGCGACCGTCACTGGCAGTTCGTCGTAGGCGGCAAAGGGACGATCGCGGCGCAGGTCTCGGTCGATGCCGGAGGCTCGTCCGACTACGCCTATGACCGCATGGTCCCAGGCGGTACGCTCCTTGAGGACTCCCGTCGCCTCCAGCCGGTCCGTGAGGGAGGCGTTGGCGAAAATGATGGTTTCGATCTCGGAAAAGTCCCGCTCGATCGCGTCAATTTCTCCCACCACGTCAATCAACTGCGCTGACGTAAAATCGATCCCGACGCCGCCCACCCGATTGACGCTACGGAGAAAGCGGGAGCCGGTCAGCCGGTCATTGAGCTGCAGGATACGCTCCTTCATCCGGCCGCAATGGGCATGGGCCAGGGCGTAGGCGGTGTCGTTGCAGATGGCCCCGACATCGCCCAGATGGTTGTGCAGCCGCTCCAGTTCGAGGTACAGGCTGCGCAAGTAGCGGGCACGCCGCGGAACCTCCAGCCCCAGCAATGTTTCCACTGCTTGGCAATAGGCCAGACTGTGGCCAACGGTTGTGTCGCCAGAGACCCGCTCGGCCAGCGGCACGGCAGTGGTCAGCTGCTGCTGCTCGAAGAGTTTTTCGACCCCTCGGTGCTTCCAAAAGTGGTGCAGCTCGAGTTGCATGATCGGCTCCCCAGCGACCGAGAACCGGAAATGTCCCGGCTCAATGATCCCGGCATGGATCGGTCCGACCGGCACCTCGAATACCCCTTCGCCTTCGATGCGGCGAAAGACGTGCTGGCCTTGTTGCCGTGCCAGCACCTTGTCCCATGGAAAGTCTTTCTTGAGCGGGTGAGCCCCTTTGGGCCAGTGCTCATGCCGCACCAGTCGTCGCAGGTCCGGGTGCCCTTGCGCGATCAGGCCGAACAGGTCCCGGATCTCGCGCTCGTACCACTTGGCCGCATGGATGTGAGGAGTGATGGACTGGAACAACCGGTCGTCGCCGTGCAGGTCCGAGCAGAGTAGCAGCCAGTCCCGGCCGGCCGCCAGCGTGAACAAATAACAGAGTTCGTACCGGGCTTCGCGGGGCCGATGGTCCACCGCCCACAAGAGCGAGAGCGAGCCGCGCAGCTCCGGATGTGTGTGGACGAAGTGGGCTGCGAGGGGCAGGGTCTCCTTGTCCAGCCTGAGCATGGGGAATCCGTGGACCATGCTCACGTCCGTGATGGCCGCACCAAACGTATCTTGCAGTCTTTCCGACGGAGTCATATTCCACACCAACCTTCGGTTGAACCGCCCGCTTCGATCACATGCGGGCGGAGAGGTTTGTTGCCTCCAGTAGATGTCACCTCACCAGCAGTACACTCGTCGCTTGATCCAACAGCGCTTTGAGCCTTTCGGGGAGCGCAACGCCCAGCGCCACCAGCATCAGGGCCGTTACAATCAACGGCACATGGCCCACATTCCATTCCTCACCGCGTGTGACGTGATCCGGTGGAGTTCCCCAGGCCATCGCCGCAAGTCGATAGGTGAACCCGCCGAACAGTGCCACAGCAAAGACCAGGAAGACCGCTACGATGCTGAGACTGCGGACTTCATCGGAAATCACCACCGTCACAAATTGCCCGAAGTGCAGGGTGTCCGAGGCGAAGCTCTGAGTCGCCAGTGCCGAGACGACGAGTACCTCGCTGGCAAACAGCGAGAACGGCGGCATGCCAACCAGTGCCAGCCCTGCGACCATGAGTGCCATGGCGGTCAACGGTTGCACCCTCGCCAGACCCTGCACTTTTCCGATCTCCCGCGTGTCGAATCGCCGATGGATGTTGCCGGACGCAAAAAACGCCAGCGATTTGGCTAGTGCATGGTTCAGCAGATGAAACAGTCCGCCAAAGGTCCCGGCTATGCCCCCGACGCCGAACCCCACCATGGCCAGCCCCATGTGCTCGATGCTGGAGTAGGCAAACAGGCGTTTATAGTCATGCTGGATCAGAATGAACAGCGCGGCCACGCAAAATGAGACCAACCCGAACAGCAAGAGCAGGTTCCCGGTAAATCCAAGAGGAAGAGCCTGATCCATCACCATCTTACTCCGTAGCACCGCATAGACCGCGACCGTCTCCAGTACGCCGGCCAGCATCGCCGTCACCGGAGCGGGGGCTTCGCTGTACGCCTCTGGCACCCATGTGTGCATCGGCACAAGCCCGACCTTTGTTCCATAGCCCACCAGGATGAAGATGAAGGCCACCCTGAGCACGTGGGGGTCCAATCGATTGGCCACTTCAAGGAGCTTGGTCACGTTGAGCGCGGTGCTGACGTCGCCGAGCACCCGCACGGACGAATAGTAGGTCAAGACAGTGCCGAACAGGGCCAGCGCGATCCCCACCGAGCACAGGATCAAGTACTTCCAGCCTGCCTCCAGTCCTTCGCGTTTTCTGAAAAACGCGATCAGAAACGTGGTGGCCAAGGTCGTCCCCTCGATCGCCACCCACAGCACACCGAGGCTGTTAGCCATCGTCGCTGCGATCATGGCGAACAGAAACAGATGAAACAGGAAAAAAAACCGACTGAGGCGATTTGGTGCCACCACTCCGCGAGCCACATAGTCATCGAGATACGACCAGGTATACAACGAACAGGTCAGCCCGATCGCCGCGATGATGAACAGAATGAAGGCCGAGAGGGCATCCACATAGACGAGGTCCCCGAGCGTCGTGAATGGCCCCAGCGTCAACACCCGCCCCGTCAGGGCCATGTCCGCGACCACGAGCGCCGCCATCGTGGCCAGATTCACTCCGTGCAGGAGGCGCGCGTTCCTGATCACCAGACTCAGGAACGCGGCCAGGAGCGGTGCTCCCAGAAATACGATAACGGCTGCACTCAACGGCGTCGTCATGGCGTCTCCACGGCACTGCCGAAAATCTGCGCGATTGAACCGAGTAGGGCCCCACACCGTGCCGGCACTTGCAGGCCGATCGTGCCCAACGCCGCCAGGTTGAGCCAAATGGCGGCAGACATGAACGCCTGGCTCCGTCCACCCAGCGTCGTTCCCGTCTCCAGC
>JACQCB010000174.1 GCA_016201805.1 Nitrospirota bacterium
CCTGGTCAACGAGCCCTTCGGCGATCCCGGCCTCTACGTGGAGATCCGCTGGGCCAGGCGCGCCTTGCTGTTCGACTTGGGCAAAAACGAAGCCTTGAGCCCGACGCGTCTGCTGCGGGCCGGCGATCTCTTCGTCTCGCACACGCATATGGACCACTTCATCGGCTTCGACCGGGTCCTCCGTGTGGCGCTGGGCCGGGGAAAGACCTTGCGGCTGTTCGGCCCGCCAGGCCTGATCGCCAACGTGGCGGGCAAGCTGCGCGGCTATACCTGGAACTTGGTGGACGGCTACCCGCTGACGTTGGAAGTCCGCGAGTTTCACCCTCGTGAAGTTCGGTCCGCCACATTCCGCGCCGGCGAAGGCTTCCTCCCGCAGGAAGCGCCGCCCTGCGTCACACCCGATGACTTGTCCGAGACTCCGTTCCCCGTCCTGGAAGACCCGATGTTCACGGTCCGCGCAATCGCGCTCAACCATCGCATCCCCTCGTTTGCCTACGCCCTCCAGGAACAGTTCCACATCAACGTGAACAAGGAGCGGCTGCGCGCGGCAGGCCTGCCGGTGGGGTCCTGGCTGAAAGACCTGAAGCAGCACCTCTGGCAGGGACGGCCAGACGACTTCCGGTTCACGGCCACGCTGTACCTCGAGCACCGGCGGGAGGAACGGGAATTCGTACTCGGGGACATCCGCGACCGCTTCGTCACGATCACGCGAGGCCAAAAGCTCGCCTACGTCGTAGACGTGCGGTACGATGAAGACAACGAAGCCAAGATCGTGGCGCTGGCCAGGGACGCGGATGTCTTCTATTGCGAGGCGCCCTATCTGGACTGCGACGCCGACAAAGCGCGGGAGCGGTACCATCTGACGGCGCGACAGGCCGGACGTCTGGCAAAGCGAGCCGGGGTGCGCCAGTTGGTCGTGTTCCACTTCTCACCCCGCTACACGGGGCAAGGGGATGCCATCATACGGGAAGCCATGGAAGCTTTCGCCGTGAGCTGATGGCTGATGACAATCTTTGAAGCGGAGATCGTATGAGCGAGTTGATGAAATCCGTTCTGTACTTTGTGCTGGGAGGCTCGATCGTGAGCCTCTCCTCCTATGTGGGCGCGCAGGGCCGCGGCTTCCTGGCGGCGTTCGTCAGCACCTTCCCGGCCATTACCGGCGTGACCATCATGCTGATCTATTTGAACAGCGGGAGCGATCCGGCCCAGCTCTATGCCAAACACCTGCTCTGGCTGGTCCCGTCCTGGCTCGCCTATGTCGGGTTTCTCATCCTGACGATCAACCGTCTCGGCTTCTGGCCCGCGATGGCCGGCGCGCTGACCCTCTACATGGGCGTCGTCGCGCTCATCAGACTGGCGATGCGCTAGCCATGGATGCGGCTTGGGAAGCCCCGTGACGAAGGCCCACGAGTCCGGCGACCTGCTGATCGAAGGCGCGCGGCAGCACAACCTCAAGAACATCAGCCTGCGCATCCCGCACAATGCGGTGACTGCGATCACCGGCGTGTCCGGCTCCGGCAAGTCCTCCCTGGCCTTCGATACCCTCTTCGCAGAAGGTCAGTGGCGCTATGTGGAATCGTTGGGCACGTACGCCCGCATGTTTCTCGAACGCGTGGACCGCCCCGACGTGGACCGGCTCATCAACATCCGTCCGGCCATCGCGATCGAGCAGAAGAACCCGGTGCGCACCACCCGCTCCACCGTGGCCACGGCGACGGAAGTGTCGGACCTCCTCCGGCTCCTCTTCGCCAAAGTCGGCCGCCCGGTCTGCCCCGACTGCCGCGAAGAAGCGCGCGGCTACCACCCCGGAGCCGTGGCCGACGATCTGCTGACCGCCTATCCAGACGGCCGCGCCATGATCCTGTTCCCGATCAAGGACCCCGGACCAGGTCACGACCGCGCCCTCGTCGAGGCCTTGCTCACGCGCGGGTTCATACGGCTCCGCTGCGGGGACGAGATCCTCGATCTGCGCCCCGGCATGGCCATTCCACGCACCGAACCCTCCACGCTCTCGGTCGTCCTGGACAGGCTGGTCCTCCGACCGGACAACCGGACGCGCCTGACCGAAGCCGTGGAAACCGCCTTCCGTGAAGGCGGGGACATCTGCCGCGTCGTCGTCATCGGAGAAGCCGATCGGACATATAACACCAGGTTCCAGTGCCAGCGTTGCGGGAAGACTTTCGATCCAATCCGGCCGGTGCTCTTTTCCTTCAACCATCCCCTGGGAGCCTGCCCTTCCTGCAAAGGCTTCGGCAACATTCTTCGCTACGACGAAGACCTCGTCGTTCCCGACCGCCAGCGCTCCCTCATGGACGGGGCGATCGAACCCTGGACCAAACCGGGAACGGACTGGTGGCAAAAGCAAATGCTGCTGGCGATGAAGCGGCGCGGAGTGAACCTCGCGACCCCCTACGCCCGCCTGTCCGACGAGGAACGGGC
>JACQCB010000033.1 GCA_016201805.1 Nitrospirota bacterium
AAGCGGTTCCGGCAATCCGATCCGTTTTGAAGACAAGGTGGGGGACCGAGATTGATGAAGCCGGAGAGAACTTCGTTGGCACGAGTTAAGCCGCCCTTCTGTCCTTAGCCGGAGGATTCTTTCAGACGGTCCAGTCTCACGTGATCGAGTTGGACGAAGATCGCTTTCTCCTGCGTGACGGTCACGGTGCCGGGCGGCTGGCCTTTCGTCTTTCGGACCCATTTCTTTCTGGTGTAGATCACCTCGCCTTTGCCGCTCTTCTTTAAATCGCTATAAAGCAGTGCCAGCGTGGCCGCGTCCTTGATCGTTTCGTGCGGCGGGTCGGCGCCTTTCTCCAGCCGTACCACCACGTGCGACCCCGGCGTGCCGTGGGCATGGAGCCAGAGGTCGTCGCTGTGGGCGAATTTGAAGGTCAACTCTTCGTTCTCGCGGGCGTTCCGGCCCACGTAAATTGGGAGTCCGTCGGTGGAGGTAAAGCGACGGAAGGGACCTTCCCGAGGCGAGTGACGAGTGACGGGTGATGGGTGATGAGCAATGGGCTTGAACGGGGTTTCTTGCGCCGGCGATTGCCAGGTCTTTTGTTCGATGGCTTTCCGTTCCGCCTGCAAGTCGGCCAGTTCTCGTTCGGCCGTCTCCAGCCTGGGTTTGATCTCGCGGTCGGCGGCCAGGTATTTGCGATGTTTTTTGAAGTAATCGTCCATGTTGCCTTGCGGGGTTTTTGAAAGGTCCAGGGGGATGGTCAACTCCGGCATGGCCGGATCGAAATAGTCTATCACGGTGACCTGCGCCTGTCCCTTCGTCATGAGGTGGAGATTGGCTTTGAGCAGTTCGCCGTAACGGGCATATTCCTTGTAGCGGGTTGCCTTGTCAAAGTCGGCCTTCAGCGCATCGATTCGCCTCGCGGCCTTCTTGAGGCCCTTGCGGATCTCCGCCAGCCGCGCCTGTCTGAGGTGTTCGCGAGCGAGGTCTTCTTCACGGCCCTGGTCGCGACGCTCGAGGGAGGACGACACTGGGAAGGGCTGGTCGCCCTCCGGTTGCTGGAGAGGCTGTGCCTTCGTTCTTCTCCGTTCCTGCTCGTTCGTGCTTGGGGGTCTTGCCATAGGAGGTTGCACGGGAGTCCGGTAGGGCTTTCCGGTCTTCTCGCGTCCGGTCTCAAGCGCAATCAGGATCTTGTCCTCTGCATCCAGGAGAAGGAGATCGGCGGTTCTGCCGGTCAATTCGGCCACAAGGGAACAGGGGCCTTCGCGCGCTGTCAGCCTGAGGCGGACGATGCGATCCCCGGGAACCTGCTCCAACCCGTCTATGCGTGCGCCCTGGATGTGGGCGCGCAAGTATTGGCAGAAGGAGGGCGGCGTCGTGGGGTTGGGGAGACGGTGGCTGAGCAGGTGCAGCCGGGCTGTTTCAGGGTCGGCCGAAAGCAGCAGGGCGAGCGTGTGTCCCGGTGCCCGAATCTCCAACGTGAGGCTCCGCGGCGTCGGCTGAAAAATCTTTTGAATCCACCCGTGGCGCAAGGCCGGCTCGATTTCCCGGACCACTGCGGCGATCTCCAACGCGGACAGCGACATGGGGCTCCCTGCTCCTGCGGACGTGTTGCGCGCAAAGTCTGATCGGAATCACGGCAGAATTCAAGGGCTGTCCTATGGGCGACTTGCTTTGCCAGTCGACGGAACATTTGTGCCTATTGGTACGGCAGGGTTTGTCATACCTATGACGGCCTGTTCTGCAGCGGAAGAGACCGGTGTGACGAGGGTGATGAGAAACCAGAGGATTTGCGGTTGGCACTGGCATTGCTTCACGGAATGGTACCGGGGACTCAAGCCGGCCATGAGGGAGCCGATAAAGAAGACAGGTGTGATGCAGGATCACAGAAGAGGGCCGTCGGCCCTCGAACGGAAAGGAGAGCCGCCATGAAGTGTCAGCGATGTCATGGACTGATGGTGGTGGATCATTTCATCGACATGGAAGACGACAGCGGGCATCTCTGGATGCGGGGGTGGCGATGCGTGACCTGCGGGGATGTGGTGGACCCCAAGATCCATCGGCACCGGCTCATTCAGAGTTCGTTGCGCGATCGCATGGCGCAGGTGCTGGCGCGTAAGCCCAAGAAGGTACGCGAAGTGGTGCGGTTGAGCGCCTGATTTCTTCCGGAAGACCGTAGAGATTTTTCGACGGTTCGTTGCAACCAGTCGACGACCGCGTCCCATCGATCCCCCCTGTCTTTCGCTCGGTCACCGCTTCCGACGACCCAGCATGTCAGCTTTGCAGTTGTCTCTCCCACGTCCCTCCCTCTCTAGACATGCCCCCATGTTTGCAATAGAGTGTCCATCGTGTCTATGGCTGCGTTTAGTACATGTGGGCTGTGATGGATTTGCCGGACGTCAAGCAACTCGTCGAAGTCGGAATGAGCCATCGTTATGCCCAGGCGCATGGGTGGGTGGTCAATGCCGTCTCGGGCTGGCTCTCCGCCTATTACATGGAGGATGCCCGATTTCGTGTCCGCCGTCGTGACTATGAACCGGATACCGGGCTGTATGTGTGGGTCTGCGAGATCGAGGGCGCCATGCCGATCACGCGGATGCTCAAGCGGTTGCAAGCGGATATCCCGCCCTTCCAGATTCACGAGCGGAGGGGGCTTGGGGCCCAGGGCAGCCGCTACATCATCGATGTACCACAAGGGAGTTCCGATCAAGCCTGAGAGGCAAGGGGCCAGCCGAGCAAGACCCCTGGAAGCCTATTTTATGACCTCCGCCTTGCAATGCCAGCCATCTCCTTTGAGGACGTTGACGGCCGCTGTCAGTTGATCCGGCTTCACCTTCCCTGTCTCGCTGGTCACGATAGCGTAGCCCTTCATGCTCTTGAGGTCCACCGACGCGACGCCAGGGATTTTCTTGAGGGCTGTCTGAACCTCGCCCAGGTAGGAATCGCAGAACTTCCCGCCCAGCATGAGCGTTGTCTTCTGCTCGGCGGCAAATGCCGGCACCGACAACACGAATACGCTGCATACAAGTCCGAACGTAATCCGTTGCATGGTCTGCATGAAGGCAGTTCCTTTTGTCCGTCGGGAGTGAAGACCGGGCGTTGTCGAGGTTGATGCAACCCTTGCCGTAGGAAGGGATGATATATGGCGTCCCTCCTCGTCCGCAAGAGCCGGTCGTGTAGGGCTGATTTCGGCAAACACGCAACTGGCTTTGAGGTTGCCACATGACGGCTGATACTGTAGATTTCAGTGTATCGGACAGTGGAGACGAACTTCGTGCTCAGGCAAAGGACCATCGAGTATGCGCGGGAACCAAGTGAATAACCCTCTTCGGTATGCCTATAAATTCAAGTTCGAGGACGGCAGGGAGAAGGATTTTGAAATCCGATTGGACGCCGAAACATTGGAATTGGCGATGCCGAAAGACGCACCGAAACCCGAGTGGACGAAGCTGAAGTATTGGCAGTGCGACAACTGCCCGTTGAGCGATGAGGTCGCCTATTGTCCTGTGGCGGTCAATCTGTCCAGTCTCGTCGAAACGTTTAAAGATTCCCTCTCGCATGAACGCACGGACGTCGTGGTTGAGGCCGCAGAGCGCACTTATGCAAAACAGACGACGCTTCAGAGTGGCCTCAGCTCGATCATCGGGCTCTATATGGTGACCAGCAACTGTCCGGTCATGGACAATCTGCGGCCGATCGTGCGGTTCCATTTGCCCTTTACGGTCGACGAGGAAACCATTTACCGGGTGGCGACGATGTACTTGATGAAACAGTATTTTGTGATGCGAAACGGGGGGAGGCCAGACTGGGAGTTGAAAAATCTTGGCCAGTTATACAAGGCCATCTGGACCGTGAACATCGGCATGGCCGAACGGTTGCGGCACGCCTCAACCCATGACGCCAACGTGAATGCCGTCATTATTCTCTCCGCATTCGGAGACACGGTCGGCCAGTCACTCGAAAATGGTCTGGATGAAATCGAGTATTTATTCGGCAGCGGATCGCCGCCACGCTCTTGAACAGGAACGTGAAAACGCCCGTGGCTTCCCTTCAAACAACCATCCTTCGATGAATTCCATTTCGACTACCCCATCCCTTCTCCAACAGGCCGCCAACGTGCTGGAGTGGGGCCGGCTGCTGGAAGTCCTGGCCGGACAGTCCCGCTCTGCGATGGGGGCGGCGCGCTGCCGAGATCTTCCGCTCGAAACCGAATTGGATGAAGTCCGTCTCAGGCTGCGGGAGACCGACGAGATGGTCTCGCTACGGGAAGGCGAGGACCCGTTCCCCTCTCTCTCGTTTCCTGACCTCCGCGACGTGCTGGGCCGTGCGGCGAAGGGGGCGGCGCTGGAAGCCCGTGAGTTGCGGGATCTCTCGCTCGTGCTGAAGCTGGCCGACGACGTCATGCGGTACATGGGGCGACGGCGAAGCCAGGCTCCAGCCCTCAGTACCGTGGCGGCGCCGCTGGACGACCTGCACCGGCTGCATCCTCTGCGGTCGTCGATTGACCGATGCGTTGACCAAGAGGGCAACATCCGGGAGTCGGCGACGCCGGATCTGCGCCGGCTGACGCACCAGGCGCAGGACCTGAAACAGCGGATGCGCCGTCACCTGGAGGTGCTTCTGACGTCCACGCGCTATGCCGAGGTGCTCCAGGAGCGTTATTTCGCGCAACGCGAGGGGCGGTACGTGGTGCCGGTGAAGGCGGAGATGCGTTCGAAAATCCCCGGCATCGTCCACGATATCTCGGGCAGCGGCGCCACGGTGTTCCTGGAACCCCGCGAATTGGTCGAGTTGAACAATTCGATCAAAGTGGCCGAGCTGGAGGTGGAGCGGGAGGTCACGCGCATTCTGCAGGAACTCTCCGCCGACGTGGCGGTTCACAGTCCGGCGTTGCACGAGGGGCTGGAGGTGCTGGCGATGCTGGACTGCATCTCGGCCAAGGCCGGCTTCGGCCGTCTGGTGAGGGGGCGGACGGTGACCCTCAACAGCCTGGGCCGGATTGCGCTCAAGCAAGCGCGCCACCCGCTGCTGATGCTGGCCAGGGAACAGGTCGTGGCAAACGACGTGTTGCTGGATGAGACGGTCCGTGTCTTGGTCATCTCGGGGCCGAATACCGGAGGCAAGACCGTCACGTTGAAGATCGTCGGACTGTTTGCCCTGATGGTACGGGCCGGCCTGTTGCTGCCCTGCGGGCCTGATTCTGAAATGGCCCTCTTCTCGAAAGTCTATGCGGACATCGGGGATGCTCAGGATCTGGCCAAAGACCTGTCCAGCTTCTCGGCCCATATGCTTCAGATGATCCGGCTGCTTGCGGAAGCCTCGCCGGAACCGAGGCCGGATAGAATGCCTTCCGGCCCGACGCAGGCCTTGGTGTTGCTGGATGAGCCGGTGACGTCGACCGATCCGGCCGAGGGGGCGGCGCTGGCCGAGGCGCTGCTGCTCCGCCTGGCCGCGCTCGGCATGAAGGTGGTGGTGACCACCCACTACAACTCGCTCAAAGCTCTGGCCCAGACGACGCCGGGGTTCATGAACGCCAGCGTCGAGTTCGATGTGAGCCGGCTTGCGCCGACCTATCGGCTGATCATGAATTTGCCCGGCGGGTCTTCCGCGATCGATATTGCCGGCCGCTTGGGCCTGGATGAAGGGATTTTGGAAGATGCCCTCCGGTTGTTGCGCCGCGAAGATCGCGTGCTGGAGCAGATGCTGGGGGACTTGCAGGAAAAGCAACGGCGCGTGAACGAAGACACGGAGCGGATCGCGGCGCTGAAGATCGACGCCGAACGGTCGGCCAAAGAGGCGGCGGAGATCGAGGAGCGGTTGCGTCTCTCTGAGCGTGAGGAACGCAAGAGTGCGAAGAAGAAACTGACCGACGACCTCTTGCAGGCCCGCGCCCAAGTCCAGGCCGTTGTCGAGGGGCTGAAAGGCGAGCGCACCACGCTGAAGGCGAAGGACGCGAAACAGCGGCTGGCCGAGATCGAGGCTCAGGCCCGCGAACGGCTCGTCAAGCCGGGCGAGACCGTGCCGGTCGAGCAACTGGCGGCCGGGGATTGCGTCGAGATTCTCGGCCTCGGCTCGGTCGGCATACTGCTGGAAGCGCCGCAGGGGAAGAAGCGGGTGCGGATTCGTGTGGGCGAGACGGACATGTCGGTGGCCCTGTCGGGGCTGGCCGGCTTGAGCGAGACCGGCGCGGAACCGGCGCCCGGAGCGCTGCGGCCTCAGCCGGAGCGTGTGAGGCGACCGGCGGGGGCTGACGACTGGGGGGCTTCCACGGTGTTGGATGTCCGGGGCAGGGCTGCCGATGAAGCGTTGGAGATGACGGTTGCGGCTCTGGATCAGGCTGCGTTGAGCGGTGCGCCGTTGTTACGGATTATCCACGGCCATGGCACAGGCCGGCTCAAGGCGGTGCTCAGGGACTATCTGAAAGGCTCCCCCTACGTGAGCACTTTTCGAGCCGGAGAACGAGCGGAGGGGGGCGATGGCGTGACGATTGTCGACTTGAGATAAGTACCCGTTGCGGTTATCCCCTCCGAGCGAATTCGACCCCGACCAGTGCCGTTGTTCCGCCGATGATCATCTGGAGCGTCACCGGCTCATCGAGAAAGAGGTAGGCCAGCAGGATGCCGAACACAGGGGTGAGATTATGGAACGCGCCAACCGTGGTCGGCGTCAGAAATTTGAGGGAGAGGTTTCGTAAGAGGAAGACGGTCGCTGTGGCGATCCCGACGTATGCGATCCAGGGGCTGTTTGCGCGAGTCATGTGGAGGCTGTAGGGGACCGACCAGACTATGCCTCCGAGCAGTAAAAAGAGCAACCCGCTTCCGAACATGACCATTGTGGTGATGGCGGCTCCATAACGTTTCACGATGCCGGAACTGAGTACAACAGTGGCCGCCGCCGAGATAGTGAACAGGAGGACGAGCGCATCGCCGAATCCCACCGCCAGGTCATGAAACCCCTCAGGAAGAGCGAGGACGCAGCCGGCTACCGAGAGCAGGATGCCTGTTATCTTTAGGCTGCTCAGCCGGTCTTTCTTCATCAAAAAACTGAACAGGGCCGTAAATGACGGGTGGAGACTGTAGATCAGGCTGTAGTGGGTGACATTGGTATAGAGAAGTGCCCAACCAGCCAGCCCGTAGGCCAGCCCGACGCCAAGAATCCCCAGCAAGGTCAACCGGACAACGTCCATCCACCTGAAATTCAGCAACTCCTTCCAGGACCCCGCCACAGTTACCAGGAACAGGCATATAAAGGCGATGAAGATTCTGAGCGAGACCACTTCGAAGGGAGACATGTCC
>JACQCB010000058.1 GCA_016201805.1 Nitrospirota bacterium
ATGGTGACCGTCGCCCTCGAAGAAGGCATGACCACCCTCGTGCAGGACGGCATCGGGAAAGTCCTCCAAGGCCACACCACCTACAAGCAGGTCAAGGCCGTCGCCATCAAGTAGCGGCCTCGCGTCCTCCTCCAGCCACGGTCCGTATCCGGCGGATCGGTGCGGGCAGGCGTTACTTGGCTGCGTCCGGCTCCGGCTGCTTGAGCGCGGGTTTGAATTCCACCGTCCCAAGAAACAACTTCTCGTCGGGCTGCGCGGCGCCCCACCAGTTCTCGCGGGCGTCCAGAGGCTGTGAGGAGTGATTGATGACACCCCAGGCGTTCTTGACGATGTTGTTGCGGTGCAAGGTCGCTCGGGCCTGGCCGCTGCAGATCACCGCAGCGTTATTGGGGTGCTCGGCGAGCGTCGAGTAGGACAGGTTCGGCGAGGACTGCCCCTCGCATCCCAACGCGCTCTGGAGATTGTGCGTGATGACGGCATGCGTGATGTCCGGGCTCCCGCCCGCGACATGGAGGGCGGTGACCGCATAGTTGATCCGGACATGCTTGAGCACGCTCGGCAACTGCCCGGTGCCTTCAAACCGAACGGCGTTGGTGTAGTCCCCAGGTTTTGGAGATGCATTGGCGGAGGTCAGTGTGATAGGACGGTGCGTCGTGCCGAGCGCCTGAATCGCGCCCTCCCGCACGATCAGGCTGTTGTCACCCGCTTTGAACCGGATTATCACGCCGGCCTGAATCACCAAGGTGGCGCCCTTGTCGATGATCAGGGATCGGCTGACCAGATATGGACTCTTGGAGAGCAACAGAAAGGCCGACTCCGTGAGTGGACCGCCGAGGTCCGACCCCAGCGTCGGAATGGCCACACGCTTCCCGCCCGGCGCAGGTCCATCCAGATAATCGTCGATCCGTACGGCGCCATCGACCTTCGACAACACCACTACTCCATCGCTCGCGCCCCACCAATTCCCGCCGGCGTCCACCGGCGCTGTCGCCGTGGCATTCCAAATCTGTAGACCGTCGTTGTCGAGCAGCGCGTTGCCGCGCAGGATCACTCCAGACGCATGGTTGAGCACGATGCCGTGGCGCTTGTTCTGCGCGATCCGGTTCGCCGTCAGGACCGGCGCGGCGGCATCCTGCACCGAAACCCCGTCCTCCAGATTCCTCATGATCTGCGTCCGCTCGACCAGCGGGTGGGACGCCGCATGGCTTACCGTAAGCCCGATTCCGTTCTCCGTTAGCTCGCTCGCCAGGATTTTCGGAGAAGCCCCCGCACAATTCACTCCGACGACAGCCCGTGTCACACGCACCCACTCCAGCACGTTCTCCCGCTCACCGGTCTGGTCGAACAGGATCCCGGTCCAGGGATGCTCCTGGCCGTCTGATTCGGCCGTCATGACGATCCTCTGCTCGGCCGACCCCCTGGCGATCAAGCTGCCTCGGACAATCAGCCCCCCTCCTTTGGACTTGACCACGGTGCCCGCCTCAATTGTCAGCGTTGCCTCCGGCGCCACCACCACGTCACCGTCCAAGACGTAGGGACTTTCTCCGACATACCACGTCGTACTGCTCTGGATCGTCCCTCTGACCGGCGTGGGGCCAGACAACACGGGGACCCCGGCCAGGGCTTCGGACAACTTGCTTTCATTCCCCACCTTGTCATAGGCCGCAATCTTGTAATAGGACGGCCGCCGGTTCATCAGCTCTTTGGAGTCTTTGAAGAACGGCAATTCGCTGGTGCCCAAAAGTTGGACGTCCGCTGACGGCGGGGTGTTTTTATAAATTCGGTAGCCGGCCAGATCGGCCTCCCGATTGGCCTTCCACCGTAAGCTCACCACCTTGTCCTGAGGCAGGATCGTCAGCCCCGTCGGAGCGGCCGGCGGGTCCGTATCCAACGTGACCGCCCCGAAGGGATCCTCCCAATCCACGGTCAAGCCCGTCGGATCGGACAGATGCCCGACGATGGTGAGTGACGCAGCGTTGTCGCCAGGCTGCACCTTATAGGACCCGGTATAGACGCCCGGCTGCGTCTCGGCCAGCGCTTGCTCAGGTCGATAGGGCCCGACATCGAAGGTCGCCCGCAAATGGGGATCGCCTTGGAGCCAGACCGTAATCTGTTCGCCGGCCTTCCGCGTGGCAGTGGCGGCGTCGCTCACCACTTGCATGACCGTCGGCGCCGTCACAGCCTCACCGGTCTTTGCCACAGGAAGAGTCTGGAGCATGGTCCTGAACTGCTCGCTGGCTGTCCGCTGCACAGCCATGTGGCGCAGGACGAAGGCATTGCCGGCCGGCACCATCACCAGCCCCGGCAAATGACCGACTGGCTGGCTTGCTTGCGCCTGAGAGACAGCCCCATTTTTCCACAGCACTGTGCCCGTCTGGGCCTCCACCATCCGCAGCCTGACCTCCAGGGCCGCTTTGCCTGGAGAGTCCTTGATCTGACGATCTATCTTGGTAATCTGTCCGAAGATCACCGCATCCGCCTGGGTAATGGCACCCAACCGACCGACCGGCAGCTTGGCGACTTCTTCGGATCGAACGAGCCCTTTGCCCTGTAGCAACGCATCGGTCTCAGACAGGCGCTGGACTTCGTAGCGCCGGGTCCTGAGGTGATTGGCGAACGTCCTGCGGATGACCTCGGCGGAGGCCTTGTCGTCTTCCGTTGCCGCCTCGCCGGATGGAAGCTCAAACGGCAGAATCGCCACCAGACGAGGCGGCTGTGCCTTCACGCGACTCTCGACCGGAGGGGCAACTGAAGGGGGAGATGTTGCCGCAGGCGTGGACGGCTGGCGGATGCAGCCACTCATCAGCCACAGGGCCGTCAGCGGCAGGAGCGCAAGGGGTATCAGGACTCTGGCGATGTTGAAAGCCTTGGTTGCTATTCGAGGCTGGACTGTGTCGGTCATGCAGACGTCCAGGACATTGCACACGCAGACGCGCCATACAGCGTGAGAGAAATTCAGAATAGAATCCCATCGCCAAAATGTCAACCGCGCGACGAGTTTCAGCCGATGCACCGCGGCAACTGGACGGGCACCTCAGAGAGCCGCAAAGCCATGCCGCGCCGCCCCGCGAGGGATCGAGAATAGTCATAGTCACGATGGCTCCCGACGTCGTATACTAACTTTTCACCTCACTGAGGAACTATGGCGCCACTGGTTCTCTTGAGCTGCGAATCGATCAGCAAGACCTACGGGGTCAAACCCCTGTTCAAGGATCTTTCCCTGGCCCTCTTCGACGGCGATCACGTGGGCGTCGTGGGGCCGAATGGATCCGGCAAGTCCACCTTGCTCAAGATCCTGGCCGGCATCGAGGAGCCGGATCGCGGCACCAGATCGATGCGCCGGCAGCTTCGTGTGGGCTATGTCCCCCAAGACGCCGTGTTCCCTGAAGACCTGACGGTCGAGGAAGTCCTGGCTCAGACCTTGGCGACGGAGGAACTCGATCCCGTCGAACACCACGGACGCGTGGCACGGGCCTTGAGCCTCGGAGAATTTCCCGAGGCCGACCAGCCC
>JACQCB010000186.1 GCA_016201805.1 Nitrospirota bacterium
CGGGGAGTAGGCAGAGACCGGCCTTCTTCCTCGCTCCTTCTTGAGTGCTTCTGTAGCTGTACCGACCTGCCCGTATGTCCCTGTCCGGTTAATCCGTTTCTCTCGTAGAACCATCGCATCAAGCCAACGATTGTGTCCGCGCGAGCACCGCGTATGTCGCGAACCATCCATGGACATGTCCGGATGGCCGGTTTGACAAAGCTTTCGCGAAGGGATAATCTTTTTCTTTAAATCTCAGGGAGTTGTGTTCCTGCCGGCGAATTGTCCAAAAGGCTACAAGGATTGAGATGCTGAAAAAACAATGGGTGTTTCGCGAAGTGGACCTGGCGCAACGACGGGCGCTCTCACAGGCGCTCTCCATCTCGCCCATTACCGCGTCGGTCCTGCTCTCGCGTGGGGTTGCCACGACAGAGCAGGCTCGCTATTGGCTGGCACCGCAGGCCGCATCTCTGCACGACCCCTTTCAGCTTCCTGACATGGAATGTGCGATCGACCGGTTGCATCGGGCGGTGACGACGGGAGAACGCATCTGTTTTTACGGGGATTACGACGTCGATGGAATCGCCGCCACCAGCCTCTATCTGACGTTCTTCCGGAGTGTCGGGGGCAATGCGGTTTCGTATATTCCGCATCGGATTCACGAAGGCTACGGGCTGAACATGCAGGCGATCCGCCAACTGCGGCAGGAGGGAGTGGGGCTCTTGGTGACGTCGGATTGCGGGACCACCGCTTTCCGCGAGGTCGAACTGGCGAACAGTCTTGGGCTGGACGTGATTATCACGGACCATCACCAAGTCGATGCCGGCTTGCCTCCGGCCTTGGCGCTCCTGAACCCCTATCGGTCCGACTCGTCTTATCCGTTCCAGGGGCTCTGTTCAGGGGGATTGGCCTACAAGGTAGTTCTGGCCTATCAAGCCAAATATGGCCATGCGGACATGCCGGCGGAGCTGCTGCTGGACCTGGTGGCTTTGGCGACCGTGGCGGACGTGGTGCCGCTGAAGGACGAGAACCGCTTTTTCGTTCGTGAGGGAATGGCCCTGATTTCACGAGGCGCCCGATGCGGCATCAAAGCGCTCAAGCAGGTGGCGGGAATCGACCGGGACTGTACGAGCGGGACCGTGGCGTTCAGGCTGGCCCCACGGATCAATGCCGCAGGCCGGCTGGCACATGCCGAGGCGGGGGTTCGGCTTCTCACGACGGAGTCCGACAGGGAGGCCATGGAGACCGCCGAGCAGCTTGAGCGGCTGAATCGAGAGCGGCAACGGATCGAGGAAGCGACGACGGCGGAGGCGCTGGCGGCCGTGAAGGGATCGGCCGTGCCCGCTGCGTTGGTCGTGGGGGCGCGGGGCTGGCATCTTGGTGTCGTGGGGATCGTCGCCGCCAGGCTCGTCGAGCGGTATCACCGGCCGGCGGTCGTGATTGCCATCAATGAACAAGGGATCGGCAAGGGGTCCGCCCGAAGCGTGTCGGGGTTCGATCTCTATGAGGCCCTGTCGGCTTGCCGCGACTTGCTGGAGGGATTTGGCGGCCATCCCAGCGCCGCCGGTCTCACAATTCAGGAGTCCCGCCTGCAGGTGTTCCGTGATCGATTCGCCGAGATTGCGGAGAACTGGGCCGGGACCGGTTCTCCGCTCCCACAGCTCCATGTCGATGCGGAAGTCAATCTGCACGAAGTCGATCAGCAGCTGATGAGGGAATTGGGCCTGCTGCATCCTTTCGGCGCCGGGAATCCTGAGCCGATCTTTGCCGTCAAGAACCTGGCGATCCTGAATCATCGGATTGTCGGCGAGCGGCATCTCAAGCTGACGGTCCGTCACGGAAATTCGAAGCCCTTCGACAGCATTGGATTTCGCATGGGGTCTTTGGCGGATATGGGGCTGTCGGCAGAGCGGGCCATGGATCTGGCCTTCGTGCCGGAACTCAACCACTGGAATGGTTTGGACCGGATTCAGTTGCGGATCAGGGACCTAAAGGCCAGTCAGGGGTTATAATCAGCATCATGCCCTACGACACCATTACAGACCTCGATCAGTTGATCAAGCGGGTCCAGAGCTACAATCCGGACGCGGACGTGGATCTGGTCTGCCGAGCCTATGAATTCTCCGCCGAGGCGCATGAGGGCCAGATCCGTCAGTCGGGAGAACCCTACCTCCGGCATCCCTTGGCCGTAGCCGGCGTCTTGACCTCGCTCAGGTCGGATGTGCCCGCCATCGTGGCCGGCTTGCTGCACGATACGCTGGAGGACACGCTGGCGACGTCGGATGTCTTGGAGAAAAAATTCGGCAAGGACGTCGCGCGGCTGGTGGAGGGCGTCACCAAGATCGGCAAGATCCAGTTCAGGAGCTACGAGGAGAAGCAGGCCGAAAACTTCCGGAAAATGGTGCTCTCGATGGCGGACGATATCCGGGTCGTCCTCATCAAGCTGGCCGACCGCCTGCACAACATGCGGACGCTGGAGCATCTCCACGAAGACAAGCAGCTGCAGATCGCGCAGGAAACGCTGGAGATCTACGCGCCGCTGGCGAATCGCCTGGGCATCGGCTGGATGAAAAACGAGTTGGAGGACTTGTGCCTGAAGTACCTGAAGCCGGATGCCTACGCCACGTTGAAATTGCGCGTGGCGAAGCGCGACGAGGAGCGTCAACAGTACATCGAGGAAGTCATTCGAGTGGTCCAACGGACCTTGTCCGAGTCGGGGATGAAGGGTGACGTGCAAGGTCGGCCGAAGCACCTGTACGGCATCTATCAGAAGATGGAGCGGCAGGCCATCTCGTTCGAGGAGGTCTACGACCTGACGGCGGTTCGCATCATCACGGACACCAAGATGAACTGCTATGGGATTCTGGGTCTGATCCATTCCCTCTGGCGGCCGGTCCCCGGACGCTTCAAGGACTACATCGCGATCCCCAAGTCCAATCTCTACCAGTCCCTCCACACGACGGTGGTGGGACCCAAGGGCGAGCACGTGGAGTTTCAGATCCGCACGGAGGAGATGCACCGGCTCGCCGAGCACGGGATCGCCGCGCACTGGAAATACAAGGAACAGGGGCAGGTGGACGACAAGGACGGGAAGGTGTTCAGTTGGCTCCGTCAGTTCGTGGAGTGGCATCAGGATTTGACCGATAACCGCCAGTTCATGGACTCGGTCAAGCTGGATCTCTTCCACGATGTGGTCTACGTTTTCACCCCCAAGGGGATGGTGAAGGAAATGCCGCTCGGCTCGACCCCCGTCGATTTCGCCTATGCCATCCACACCGCGGTCGGCGATCATTGCGTCGGCGCGAAGGTCAACGGCAAGATCATGCCACTCAAGCACCAGCTTTCGAGCGGCGACACGGTGGAGATTCTGACCTCGCCCACGCAGATGCCGCACAAGGACTGGCTCAAGTTCGTGCACACGCCGCGGGCCAAGGCCAAGATCAAACATTGGTTGAAGATCGAGGAGCAGAAGCGCAGCGTGGAAATCGGCCGTCGGCTGCTCGAACGGGAGTTTCGCCGGCACGACTTGCCGCCGGCGCAACAGTTTAAGTCGGACCGGCTGTTGCAGGTTGCGCGCGAGTCGGGATTCGAAACGACGGACGAGATGGCGGCGGCGGTCGGTTACGGGAAGCTGGCCGCCGCCCAAGTCGTTGCTCGGTTGATGCCGGCCGGTCCGGAAGGCGCCCCGGCGCTTGCGCCGGAAGAGCCGATCGTGAGGCCTCCGACCGGAAGACCCGATGTGAAAGGGGTCAAGGTCAAGGGTAGTCGCGATCTCCTGATGCAGCTCTCCCGGTGTTGCAACCCCGTGCCAGGGGATCGGATCATGGGCTACATCACCCGTGGTCGAGGCCTGACGATCCATTCGGTGGGGTGTCCGAATCTCGAAGCGCTGGACTATGACAAGGAACGGCTTCTGGAGGTGGAGTGGGACACGACGGCTCCGAGCACCCATGCGGTGAAAGTCTCGGTTCTTGCGGTCGACAAGACCGGGGTGCTGGCGAATGTCTCTGCGGCGATTTCAGAATCTGAGGCGAACATCAGCCGGGCTGACATCACGACCAGGGAGGACCGGAAAGCGGTGCTCGATTTCGTGATCGAAGTGGGCGATACCGCCCATTTGAATCGGGTGCTCAAGGCGGTCGAAGGCGTGGCGGGCGTGATCACCGCCAGGCGCGTGCGCGCCTGGCAAGAACGCTAGCGGGTGCGTGGTTCAGCGGGGCTGGGCAGTTGAAACCGGAGTTTTGCGCCGCGCTGTAAGTGCAAGGCATCGGCCTCGCCGGCTGCGACTTCCAGCACGTAGAGGGCTTCGTCGTTCGGCTGATATTGAGGACAACCGTCGTCGGTTCTGCTGCACCCCTGTACGTTCCGCTCGACATGCACGATCTTCTTGCTTCGATCCAGCCAGATAATATCCAGCGCAATTTTGGTGTTTTTCATCCAGAACGTCCACGGCTGCGGTTCC
>JACQCB010000175.1 GCA_016201805.1 Nitrospirota bacterium
CTCGACCGTATCGCCGATGAAGATCTGTTCGTCGGTGCCGCTGACGGGTTTGGCGGTCGCCGTGGACTGTTTTTTCGTGCTGGAGCAGCCGACGGAAAGACCGACCGCTGCGACAACGATGAGAAGGAGTGCCTTCATGAGCCGGGATCCCTTCACAGGCGACTGATTACGTGTTGCGAGATTGGGTTACGGTACCAAAACCTCGTCCGAAATGCAATCTCGGAATGTCCGCCTAGGCGACGAGGCAGGTGACGCGAGGGAACTGACGATTGACGCTCGGCGCAGGGGCACCTATAATCGCCGCGGCGATACCTAGATACCTAACTGAGACGAGGGTGCGCAATTAACGCCGGCGTAATACGGGCGACAGACTCGTGTAACCGTCGTGCACCGTGTTGTGGAAAGCCGCCCCGGCGGCGCGGAGGCCCGTGCAACGAAGCAGAATCGTGGGGACCGGGTCGTATCTTCCTCCTCGGTCGGTGAGCAATAGCGAAGTGAGTTCCGGGCTTGGCTTGGATCCGGAGGCCGTGTACCGCCGCACCGGCATCCGGGTCCGTCACTGGGCCGGTGAGGAGCAGGCGACCTCGCATCTGGCGGAGGAAGCCGCCAGGCGAGCCTGCGAAGCGGCAGGCTTGAGCCCGGCCTCGGTGGATACGATCATCTTGTCCACCACGTCTCCCGACATGGCGTTCCCCTCGACCGCGTGCCATGTGCAGCGGAGCCTTGGGGCGAGGGGCTCGGCGGCCTTCGACATTGCCGCGTCCTGCTCGGGGTTTCTCTACGGCCTGTCGATGGCGGACCGTTTGATTCGGAGCGGGCAGTCCCAGCGTTGTCTGGTGGTGGCGGCGGAGATCAAGTCCCGGTTCCTCGATCGTCAGGATGCCGCGACCGCGATTCTGTTCGGCGATGGAGCGGGGGCGGCTGTGGTGGTGGGAGAACAGGTCGAGGCCGGTCCGCATCGGGGCATTCTGGGCGTCCGTCTCTATGCGGACGGGGCTCGCCATGCGCTCATCACGGTGCCGGCCGGCGGCTCCCGGCTGCCGGCGAGCAGCCGGACCGTTCAGGAGCGGCGGCACACGATCCGCATGCAGGGAATCCCGCTGTTTCGCGTGGCGGTCACACGTGTGGCCGGGGCTGTGACGGACCTCCTCAAGGAGTTCGGGGTCGGCGTGGGCGACCTCGGACAGGCCATCTTTCACCAGGCCAACGGGCGGTTGCTGGCGGCCATCGGCCGGCGGTTGGCACTGCCTCCGGAGAAGCTGTATTCGGCCATCGAACAGGCCGGCAACACCTCTTCGGCTTCGCTGCCGATTGCCTTGGACCTGGCCTATCGAGAGGGGCGCATCAGCGCCGGGGATCTGGTCCTGCTCGGAACGTTCGGCGGAGGCCTCACCTGGGCGACCGCCCTGTTGCGGGGATGACTATGCCGGCGGCATGTAACAGGAGGCACGACCTATGTTCGGTTTAATTCCAAGAGAGATTGCGTTCTTTGACCTGTTCCGGAAAGCGGCCCACAACATGATTGAGGGCAGCCGTCTGCTCAAGGACATGATGGAGAACTTTCAGAACCCGGTGGCACAGGCCGGCCGCATCAAAGACGTCGAGCACATCGGGGACGGGATCACCCACGACATCGTGAAAAAGCTCAACCAGACTTTCATTACGCCGATCGACCGGGAAGATATCCACGGTCTGGCCAGCGCCATGGACGACATCCTGGATTTGGTCGAGGCGGTGGCGGATCGGTTCGTGGTGTTCAAGGTGGCCCAGCCGACGGAAGCGGCGGTCAAACTGGCCAATATTCTCTATCAATCGGCGGTGGCCGTGGGCGACGGTATCGATCGCCTGGGGCAATCCCATACGGACATGACCGAATGTTGCGTGAAGATCAACAGTCTCGAGAACGAAGCGGACCGGGTCACGCGGGATGCCATTTCATACCTGTTTGAGATGGAAAAGGACCCCATCGCAGTGATCAAGTGGAAAGAGATTTATGAAAACTTCGAGGAAGGGACCGATCGCTGCGAAGACGTGGCGAACATCCTCGAACGGATTGCGCTGAAGCACATCTGACCACAGGTGAGAAGTGAGGAGTGAAAAGTGAAGAGTTTGCGTTCGACAAGTTTCCGCTTGAGACAATCGCCCCACCGAGCTTGGCGTCTGTCGCCGTCTCCTCACTCCTCACTCCTTGCGTTCGCTCCCACGGCCGCCCATGTTTGACCTCAATGGCATGCTTCTTCTGGTGGTGGCCCTGGCGTTGCTGTTTGACTTCTCGAACGGCTGGCACGACAGCGCCAATGCGATTGCGACCGTGGTTTCCACGAGGGTCTTGAGCCCGCTGGCGGCGGTCCTGATGGCCGGGCTGTTGAACGTGGCCGGGGCCTTCATGTCCACGGCGGTCGCCAAGATGGTCGGTTCCGGCATCGTAGACCCCGCCGCCGTGACGCAGACCATGGTTGCGGCCGCCTTGGGCGGGGCGATCATCTGGAATTTTTTTACACTGATGCTGGGTCTGCCCACCAGTTCGTCCCATGCGCTGATCGGGGGGCTGGTCGGGGCGGCGCTGGTGCATGGGGGCTGGAAGGTGGTCAAGTTGACGGGCCTGCGGTCCGTCATGGAGGCGATGGTCCTGTCGCCGCTGTTCGGGTTCGCGATCGGCCTGGCGGTCATGGTGGCGATCAGCCATGTGTTTTTTCGGACGCCGCGTCCCTCGGCCACGCGCCTGTTCAGCCGCCTGCAGCTCGTCTCCGCCGGGTTCATGGCTTTCAGTCACGGGGCGAACGACGCGCAAAAGGCGATGGGCATCATCACGCTGGCGCTGCTCTCGGCGGGCCACATCGCGAGCGCCGACGTGCCGATGTGGGTGATCGTCGCCTGCGCGTTGGCGATGGGGTTGGGGACAGCCGTGGGGGGGTGGAAGATCGTGCGCACGCTGGGGATGCGCATCTTGACGCTCGAACCGGTCCATGGGTTCGCGGCCGAGACGGCGGCGGCCACGGTGCTGCTCGCGACGGCGCATATCGGATTGCCGGTCAGCACCACCCACACGATTACGTCGTCGGTGATGGGGGTGGGCGTCGTTAAGCGGTTCTCGGCGGTCCGGTGGGGCGTGACCGCCCGCATCCTCTACGCCTGGATCTTTACGCTTCCTGGCGCGGCCTTGGTGGCGGCGCTGATTTATGCGGGGCTCTCTCGGCTGGCTTGAAAGAAGTCGAAAGTCTAAAAGTCTGAAAGTCCAAAAGTCTTCATGGCGAAGGCCTGAGAATCCGACGACGTTACGACTTTCGGACTTAATGACTTTTGGACTGGTTGGGCGCAGCCTCATCCTGGCCTGATCGAGGATGCGGCAGGGAGTCGCACTATAAAGCGGCTGCCGATTGGCTCGTTGCCTTCGACCCAGACCCGCCCGCCATGTCCTTCTACGATGTGTTTGACGATGGCCAGTCCGAGGCCGGTGCCGCCCAGCTC
>JACQCB010000019.1 GCA_016201805.1 Nitrospirota bacterium
ACGACCCGGAATTGATCGGGGAATTGGGCGATGATGTCGAGGGTATTGGTGCCGATTGAGCCGGTCGATCCCAGAATGACGATCTGCTTCATGCTGCGGTCCCCTTCACAAGGGTGACATAGTAATAGAATGCGGGTGCGGCGAACAAGAGGCTGTCCAGTCGGTCGAGCATGCCTCCGTGGGCCGGGATGAGAGCGCCCGAATCCTTGACCCCCGCGCTTCGTTTCAAGACGGATTCGGCCAAGTCTCCCAACGTGCCGGCCACGGTCAGCAGGAGGCCGGCCGCCAGGCAGTCGGCCAGGCTGAAGGAGGGAAGGAACCAGAACCGCGCGCCAACGGCGACGAGGGTCGCGAGCAGGAGCCCGCCGATGAGGCCTTCCACGGTCTTGTTGGGGCTGATGACGGGAGCGAGCTTCCGCCGGCCCAAGCGGATTCCCGCATAGTAGGCGCCCGTGTCTCCGGCCCAGGTGACGATCACCAGGAAAAAAATCAGAAACTCGCCTCCGGCCAGCGCACGGGTGAGCAGGAGGTGTCCCATGGCAAGCCCGATATACAAGACGCCGAAAATCAGCACGGCCGCGTCCGCGAGGCCGTGTTTCATCTCGCGCGTCGCAAACAGCCGGGAGAGGAGCACGGCGATCACGGTCAGCAGGACGACGGTCCGCTCCGACACGAGCGTCGGCCACTGTAGGCTGGCCAGCAATAAGCTTGTCAAGCCGAGTCCGAGGCCCGTGGCCATCCGGTTGGGCTCGTCCCGGAAGTGCAGTCGGTAGAGCTCCAGGAGCGCGAACAGCGCCGCCGCAGTCACGAGGGCGAAGAACGCCGAGGCGGGAAAGTAGCGGACTAGAAGATAAAACAGGGGAACAAAGACGAGGGCCGGGTAGACCCGCCGACTGTCCAGGCGTCGGGGCGTCGCCCGCGCTGTTTCTGGCTCGTTCGTCGTGTGCGCGAAGCCCAACGGATCTCCGAGTTACGGTCTGCTCTGAGGAGAGACGGTTTTTGATACCTGGCCGAATCGCCGCTCGCGCTTCTGATATTCGAGCAAGGCGAGCAGGCCTTCGCGCCGGCGGAAGTCCGGCCAGAGCGTCGGGGTGAAGTACATCTCGGTGTAGGCGAGTTGCCAGAGAAGGAAATTGCTGATTCGACTCGGCTGTCCTGGACATCTTCGGCCAGGCGCCGGACCGCGTCGACGATTTCAGACCGACCGCCGTAGCTGAGCGCCACGTTCAGCAACAATTTGTCCAGGTGGGCGGTGGCTTTTTCGACCTTGCGGACCCAGTTGAGCGCGGAGGAGGGAATGGAGTCCACGCGCCCGATGGCGCGGAAGCGGGCGCCTTTTCGAATCAATTCCTCCAGCTCGCTCTGGAGGTACTGCTCCAGCAGCATCATGAGGGCATTGATCTCGAGGGCCGGCCGTTTCCAGTTCTCCTGCGAGAACGCGTAGATGGTCAGGGCGCCGATGTCCAAATCTCGGCAGAGGGTGATGATCTCGCGGACGGACTTGATGCCCTCGGCATGGCCGGCGATGCGCGGCAGACCGCGCAATTCGGCCCACCGGCCGTTCCCATCCATGATGATGGCGATGTGCTTGGGCAGGACCTCCGGGTCCAGGAGCGCAAGCAATTCGGTTTCAGAAAGGTGGTCGAAGTTGGGCTCTGTTTCTTTCGCCATGCGGTTGTCGGTGGTCCTTTTTCTTGCGTCTGAGACTGACGGCAGGTGCGCTTATTGTTATCAGCCGGGGGGCGAAAAGTCAAACGATATTAGCCAGAAAAAGCATAGGGTTCTGCTGGGCGTGCCGTTGCGCCGGGGAAAACGAATCAGCTATACTCCCTCTGCCGCGCAGAAGGGGAGCGGATTGTGATGCCAACGTCTCACGTGGTGAAACTGGATGATTTCGGTCTCAGCGACCGGGAAGTTCGGAGCGCCCTGGAAAAAGTCAATGTCCGTGATGTGGATTATGCCGATCTCTATTTCGAATCCCGCGTGTCGGAGTCGGTGTCCATGGAGGAAGGGATCGTCAAACGTGCGGTCAAGAGCGTCTCCCAAGGGGTCGGCGTCAGGGCCACGGCGGGCGAGAAGACCGGTTTTGCCTATTCCGATGAACTGACGAAGCGGGACCTCGAGATTGCGGCGGATGCGGCTCGGTACATTGCGAACTCTCCGCAAGGCGGCGCCCCGGTGCCGGCCACGCATCAAGAGCGGCCGTCGCGGGACCTCTATCCGCTTGATGCCTCCGCGGCCGACATCGCGACGAGCGAGCGGGTGGAACTGCTGAATCTGATCGATGCGGAAGCCCGGCGCTATGATCCCCGGATCAAAAACGTCATGGCGTCCTTCAACCACGAATCCAAGCGCATCGTGGTGGCGACGACCGAGGGCCTCGTGATGGGGGACGTGCAGCCCCTCTCCCGTTTGCAGGTGACCTGCATTGCGGAAGAAGGCGGGAATCGGCAGATCGGGACGTTCGGAGGCGGGGGCCGCGTGGGCTTTGCCTTTTACCGCGAGCAAGGGCACTATCTGCGCTATGCGAGGGAAGCGGCCAGACAGGCCATTCTGAACCTCGGCGCGGTGGAAGCGCCGGCCGGCGTGATGCCGGTCGTGCTGGCGGGAGGCTGGCCCGGCATCCTCTTGCACGAGGCGATCGGGCACGGGTTGGAAGCGGACTTCAACCGACGCAAGACTTCCGCCTTTTCCCATCTCATGGGCAAACGGGTGGCGTCGGACGTGTGCTCGATTGTGGACGACGGGACGCTGCCGTCCAGGCGCGGGTCCCTCAACATGGACGATGAAGGCACCGCCACCGGCCGCACGGTCTTGATCGAGCGGGGCATTCTTCGGGCTTATCTCACCGACCGGCTGAATGCGAGGCTCATGGGCATTCCGTTGACCGGCAACGGCCGGCGCGAGAGCTTTCAGAGCGTGCCGCTTCCACGGATGACGAACACGTTCATGCTTGCCGGTGAATCGGACCCCCAGGACATCATCCGGTCGGTCAAGCGCGGCCTGTACGCGGTGTCGTTCGGGGGCGGACAGGTGGACATCACGAACGGCAAATTCGTTTTTTCCGCCAGCGAAGCCTATCTGATCGAGGACGGCGTCGTGACGCGGCCGGTCAAGGGCGCGACGCTCATCGGCAGCGGGCCGGACATCTTGACCAAAGTCTCGATGGTCGGACATGACCTGAAACTGGATGAAGGGATCGGGACCTGCGGGAAAGACGGCCAGTCCGTTCCGGTCGGGGTCGGGTTGCCCACGATCAAGATCGATGAGATCACCGTGGGCGGGACCAAGTAAGAAATTGTAGCATTGATTCATTGAGTCATTGTTCGATTGAATCAAAACACTGACGTTTTCGAAATCAGGGAAATCTTTTAATGAATCAATTAGCCAATGAGCCGATGAATCAATTCCGTGATCTGGCGGCCGACATGCTGGCGCGCGCCAAACAACACGGAGCCAGCGAGGCCGATGTGGTAGTGGCCGACGGCCGGAACTTCTCGGTCCAAGTGCGGTTGTCTGCCGTGGACCGGCTGACGAAGGCGAGGGAGAAGCGATTGGGGCTCAGGGTGTTCTTGGGCAAGCGCTCAGCCAGCGCCGCGACGTCCGATTTTTCGCAGGAGTCGTTGGATCGCCTGGTGTCGGACACCTGCACCCTGGCTGCCGCTGTGGCGGAGGACGAGGTCTCCGGGTTGCCGGCCGGGGACCTGATGGCCAGCGACATTCCGGACCTTGACCTCTACGACGGCATCGAACTGGCGACCGAACAACAGATCGAGTTGGCGAAGCGTACCGAGGCCGCCGCGTTGGCCGAAGATCCCAGGATCACCAATTCCGAGGGGGCCGAGTTCAGCTCCTCGAGCGGTCGGGTCGTGCTGGGGAACAGCCACGGGTTCATGGGTGAATACCGCAGTTCCAGCTTTTCCGTCTCCGTTTCGCCGATTGCCACCGAGCCGGACACCGGCGGCATGCAGCGGGATTCCTGGTATGCCATCCAGCGCAAGTTTGGGCGTCTGGCCAGTCC
>JACQCB010000179.1 GCA_016201805.1 Nitrospirota bacterium
AAAGCGCGGCCCTCTGCTCTTGCCATAAGCTATAGGCGATACGCTCCGTTACACATCGAGGTTACGCACTTCCAGCGCGTGCTGCTGGATGAAGTTGCGGCGCGGCGCGACTTCGTCGCCCATCAGGATGGAGAAGATGTCGTCCACCCCGGCAATATCCTCGAGCTTGACTTGCATGAGGGACCGAGTCTCCGGGTCCATGGTGGTCTCCCAGAGCTGGCTCGGATTCATCTCGCCCAAGCCTTTGTAGCGCTGCAACCCCAACCCCTGTTTCCCGATCTCCAGAATTTGCTGGACCAACTCGGCCGTGCCGGGCAGTTCCTTCTGCACATCCTTGGCCTTGAGCTTGTACGGCGGACGACCCAGCCCGATGGCCGAAGGCGCCAGTTTCTGCAGCTCGCGGAAGTCGGCTGAGCCGACCAGTTCGTGATTGATCGCCAGTTCGTGGGCCATCCCGTTCGTCTGTACGCGGCAGATCACTTTGTTGGACTGGTGTTCTTCGTCCTCGGCGATGTCCAGCGTGATCGTGGCCTTGGGATAGGCGGCGCTCAGAGTCTTCTTGGCATTGGCCACGACCTTCTTGAGCGCCGTGAGGTTTTTCAGCAGGTCCCGGTCCAGCCCGGGCTCGTCCACAAAGGCGCGGAGGAGACCGCCCTCACGCTGCTTCTTGCTGAAGCGGGCCACGAACGCTTCGAACGAAATGAGTTTCTTGAGGATCGGCAACAGGCGACGGCCGGTCACGAAGGCCTCGGCGCTTTCGACGTAGACTTCGACATCCTCGACGGCCAGGTCTGAGAGATATTCGTTCAAGGCATTCTCGTCCTTCAGGTACCGTTCGGTCTTCCCTTTCTTGACCCTGAAGAGCGGCGGCTGCGCGATGTAGATGTAGCCGCGCTCGATGAGTTCCACCATCTGGCGGAAGAAGAACGTCAGGAGCAAGGTCCGGATGTGGCTGCCGTCCACGTCGGCGTCAGTCATCAGGATGATCTTGTGGTAGCGGGCGCGGGTGATGTCGAAGGCGTCCTTGTCATCTTTGCCCTTCTCGCCCTCGCCTTCCTCGCGTCTGCGGCCGATGCCGGTGCCCAGGGCCATAATCAGGGTTCGGATTTCATCGCTGGAGAGCATCTTGTCGAACCGGGCCTTCTCGACGTTCAGGATCTTGCCCTTGAGGGGGAGGATGGCCTGGAACTTCCGGTCGCGACCCTGCTTGGCCGAACCGCCGGCCGAATCGCCCTCCACGATGAAGAGTTCGCTGTGCGCCGGGTCCTTCTCGGAACAATCGGCCAGCTTGCCGGGCAACGAGCCGCCGTCCAACGCGCTCTTGCGCCGAATCAATTCCTTGGCCTTCCGCGCCGCCTCGCGGGCCCGCGCCGCGTCGATGGCCTTGCCGATGACCTTGCGGGCGATCGGAGGATTCTGCTCGAAGTAGTCGCCCAAGGCCTCGTTGACCGCCGCCTCGACGATGCCCTTGACCTCGCTGTTGCCCAGCTTGGCCTTGGTCTGGCCCTCGAACTGCGGATTGCGCAGCTTGACGCTGACGACCGCGGTCAGGCCCTCGCGGACGTCGTCGCCGGTGAGGGACTCCGTTTCCTTCTTGAGCAAATCGTGGGCATTGGCGTACGTGTTGATGGTTCGGGTGAGCGCCGCCTTGAAGCCGACGAGGTGTGTGCCCCCCTCCTTCGTATTGATGTTGTTGGCGAAGGAGAAGAGATTTTCGGCGTAGCCGTCGTTGTACTGGAGCGCTACCTCCAGGATCATGTCGCTCTTCTCGACCTCGACGAAGATCGGCTTGTGCAGGGGGGTCTTGGCTTCGTTCAGATGTTCGACGAAGGAGACGATCCCGCCCTTGTAGCGGAAGACCTGTTCCTTTTCCTTGCACTCGTCCTTGAGCGTGATGGCCAGCCCCTTGTTCAGGAAGGCCAGCTCGCGGAGGCGTTGCGCCAGCACGTCGAAACTGAACTCCAGGGTCTCGAAGATCTGGCTGTCCGGCTTGAAGGTGACCATCGTCCC
This sequence comes from Nitrospirota bacterium, assembly GCA_016201805.1. GTDB lineage: Bacteria > Nitrospirota > Nitrospiria > Nitrospirales > Nitrospiraceae > SCVQ01. The sequence goes on from JACQCB010000179.1 coordinate 2,011, forward strand.
GCGCTTTTTCGTCTTGCCGGTGACCTTGAGGGGGGCGGTCGCTTTACCCCGCTCGTAGCGCTGCTCGAAGGTCTGCCCGTCCTGCCAGATTTCCAATTCCAGCCACTCGGACAAGGCGTTGACAACCGAGATGCCGACGCCGTGGAGACCGCCGGAGACCGTGTAGGCGCCTTGCTCGAACTTGCCGCCGGCGTGCAGGACGGTCAGGGCCACCTCGGCCGCGGACTTCTTCTGGGTGGGGTGCATGCCGGTCGGGATGCCGCGCCCGTTGTCCACGACCGTCACGCTGCCGTCGATGTGGATCGTGGCCTCGATCGTTTCGCCGAAGCCGGCCATGTGCTCATCGACGCTGTTATCCACCACCTCATAGACGAGATGGTGGAGGCCGTCCACACCGGTGCTGCCGATGTACATGGCCGGTCGCTTGCGGACCGCGTCCAACCCCTCCAGCACCTTGATCTGGTCTGCGCTATAGCTGTCGGACTTCGCCTGACTTGGCGCGTCCGTCTTTGCGTCTTTGATCGCCATCCGCCTCCTACCCTAAAAGTTCGTGACAAGTGACGCGTGACAGGTGACAAGTCGCCCCGCGATCGGTTAGTTGCTCGTCACTCATCACGTGTCACCCGTCACGTCTTTACACTTTGATCGGCATCACCACGCAGGTGAAGCCCGCGTTGCCCGGTTCACGCACCAGGCAAGGACTCAACGGGTTGTCCATCTGCAGGGAGACCGCTTCACCGTCCATGACTCCCAACACGTCCAACAGATACCGGGCGTTGAAGCCGGTCGTCAGGGTCTCGCCTTTGTACTGGGCCGCCAGTTCTTCGGTCGCCTCGCCGAAGTCCGGGTTGCTGGAGAACAACGTCATCTTGCCGGACGCGATCGTGAGCTTCACGGCATTCGTTTTGTCCCGCGAGAGCACGGCGACGCGGCGCAGCGCGCCCTCCAATTCCACCCGGTCCACGCTGACTTTCTTGTCCTGGTCCTTCTCCTTCGGAATGACCTGCTGATAGTTCGGGTAGTTTCCTTCCATCAGCCGCGAGGTCAGGAGCAGGCCGCTCTTGCGAAAGATCATGAGATTTTTGGTGAAGCCGATCAGCGGCTCACCGTCTCCTTCTTCGAGCAGGCGGCGCATCTCGAAGGCGGCATTTTTCGGAATGATCGCTTTGATCTCCTTCGGAGCCTCCTTCGCGGCGTCCTTGCCGGCCGCCAACGTCATGTCCTGCTCCGCCAGGGCCAGGCGATGCCCATCCGTCCCAACCAGCCGCAGGGTGGTTTTCTTCTCCGAGGAGATGAGGGTCACCAGCAGCCCGTTCAGGATGTAGCGGGCGTCATTGTCCCCCACCGCGAAGAGGGTCTTGCGGATCAGTTCCTGCAGCCCCGCGCCGGTCAAGGGAGTGAGGCCCTCGCGTTCGATCGACGGCAGGGCCGGATAGTCGCTGCCAGGCAGGCCGACGATCTTGAAGTGACTTTTCCCGGACCGGATCGTCGCCCAGTTGTTCTCTCCGACGGTGAGTTCGACCTCGCCGGCGGGCAGCTCCTTCAAGATCTCGAAGACCTTGCGGGCCGACAGCGTGACGGAGCCCGGCTCTTGCACCGTGGCCTTGTAGAGCCCGCGCATGCCGATCTCCAGGTCTGTGGCCGTGACATCGACGCCCTCCGGCTTGGCTTCCAGCAGGATGTTGGAGAGCTGGGGCATGGTGTTTCGCTTCTCCACCACGCCCTGCACGCGCTGGAGTGCGGTCAACAGTTCGTCCCTGCTAATTCGTAGTTTCATCGGGCGGTCTCTCCTCTGCTAGGCTCGTTCCGCATCCTACCCCTTCGTAATCTGGGCCTTCAGGCTCTCCAAGGTCGGCTTGAGGGTCGCATCCGTCTGAAGGGCCTTGGTGATCTGCTTGCAGGCATGAATGATCGTCGTGTGGTCTTTGCCCCCGAAATGACGCCCGATCTCCGGGAAGGAGGCATCCGTCATCTCCCGGCAAAGATACATGGCGATCTGTCTCGGATGGACCAACGTCTTGCTCCGGCGCCGGCTTTTCAGCTCGGCGATTTTGACGTGAAAGCGCGTGGCCACCGCTTCCTCGATGTCGTCCATCGCGATGATTTTCTTCTTCTCGCCGATGATGTCGCGCAGGACGTTTCGGGCCATGTCCAGCGTGATGGCCTGGCCGGTCAGCGAGGAATAGGCGCCCAGCCGGACCAGCGACCCTTCGAGTTCCCGGATGTTGTTCTTCATATTCGTGGCCAGGAACTGCACAACGTCGTCGGACAACCCCATCCCCTCGTCGTCGGACTTTTTGCGCAGGATGGCGATGCGCGTTTCCACGTCGGGCTGCTGCAGGTCCGCGATCAAACCCCACTCGAACCGCGAGCGGAGACGCTCTTCCATGTCGGGCATTTCCTTGGGAAAGCGGTCGCTGGACAAGACGATCTGCTTCCTGGCCTCATAGAGCGTGTTGAAGGTATGGAAGAACTCCTCCTGCGTGCGCTCCTTCCCGGCCAGGAACTGCACGTCGTCGACCAGCAACATGTCGATGTTCCGATAGCGCTTCCGCAAGTCGATCATCTTGTCGTAGCGAATGGAGTTGATTACCTCGTTGGTGAACTGCTCCGTCGTGACATAGGCGATCTTCAGGTCGGAGTGCTCCGCCACGTGGTTCCCGATGGCATTCAAGAGGTGCGTCTTGCCCAGTCCGACGCCCCCGTAGATGAACAGAGGGTTATAAGCTTTCGCCGGCGCGTCCGCGACGGCCCGACTTGCGGCATGGGCAAACTGATTGCTGGCCCCGACGACAAAACTCTTGAACGTATACTTGGGGTTCAGCGGAACCGTCCGACGGGGGCGGCCGACTTGCGCGCTACGATTCGATGGGGCGAATCCCGGAATCGGATCAGCGGGTGGCGTCACACGGGGGGAGGGCTTTTCGCCGCCCACAAAGGATACATCCACATTTCTTCCCCCTCGTGAGGTTGCCAATGCTTCCGCGAGGAGACCCGGATAATTTTTGTCTATCCATTCGCCAAAGAACCTATTAGGAACCTCAATACGCGCACTTACGTCATCAATGCCCTGAAGACGAGCAGGAACAAACCACGTATCAAAAACCTGTTTAGGGACTTTGGCTTCAATGTAAGCCAGCGCCGCTTCCCAAACAGTTTCGATACCCATGACAGAAAACCTCCAGTTATTCACAACCTTATTAACACCTGTTGATAGACTTCCTGTCTTTTCCATCACTCCTTAAAATGAGAAATCTGTTCCTGTGGTCAACCTCAAAGAATTTTGATAGTGGGGACTCATATATTTCTCTGGTGACACCATACCGTTCACAGGTTAATTTCACTTCTTCCACCGCCCATCAGACTGTTGCCTATGAATTTCACATCGCCATATCGATCTTACCGCCCTCTATAAACAACGCCTTATATCTCAATAACAGATTTCACAGAGCCTACTCCTATTCCTACTACTCCGATGTTTCTCTATGGCAAAAAATTTATAAGAAGAAGTAACACCCATCTATAACGCAACTACAGCATCAGCTTCGAGGATCATGCGCAAGACATCTTGATACGATACGGTAGGAAAAGATGGAGTCCTATTTCTCGATAATACATCCTCGGAAAGTACATGTACTTGAGCTGCCGGAAATCGGGAAGATGCAACAGCTTCCTGGATCAGGACAACCGACGTCTCCTGATGAGGAGAAGATGTCTGGATGAGACTCGGAGAGAGTTGATATGGGTCCTTACCGACCAGATACAGAACTTTTCTCACGAGGCCCCCGTCAGAATACAAGCACGCGGTCCGATTCAGCAATCAATGCTGCGATCTCCGGAGGAGGCAATTCCCTGGTTATAAAGCCGGACGCAAAGGAAAACTCTGAACAGGCTCCCGACGATACGACAAAAGGAATTTCTAACTGTTTTAAAGAGGGAAGGTACTTTTCTAAAATGTCTCCATCCACGATATCCTCAGTGTCTTCTGAGATCAGGAGAGGAGCCCGATCAAGAAGGGCAATCGTCAACGGATTCTTTCCAGCGCTTAATCCCAGCGCAATACGCAATGCCTCAACGGCACGGTGCGTTTTCAGAGGGTCCTCACGGATCACCACGACGATACTGAGGGCCATAAGTCACTCGTGAGGCCCGGCCTAGTTGAAGGCGACGAATCGATCACAACCGTTGATGATGTTCGACAAGACAACTAGACCGCACAACGTGATTTCCTTTTCAAGATGATCCGTGGGGACATGGTGCCGCTGGCACCCGTACGCACAAACAAAAAATTTTACCCCGGAAGCGGAGAGCTGAAGAAACCGCGTATCGCGCAGGCTCAACACACCTTCATCAATGAGGTACAAGTAGACATCGACGTTCGCACTATACGCCTCTTGGCAGAGACGCGCGACAGTTGTGACGCTGGGGTGAGAAGGGGGTGTGGACAACAGAACCCCCAGCTTCTTTTTTTCCATGGAAATCCACAGGGCTTAAACAATAATATAAATCAAATAAATCAAATTGTTATGGAGACGACAAATGCGGATAGAATGTACCTTTTTTTGTGGGGAAAAGTCAATAGAGAAATCAGACCGAGGGAAGGTGGGAAGCCACGCTCTGCGCAGCGGTCGAAAGAGGCAGGTCTTGCTGTTCTTTAGAGGTCATATTGCGAAGAATCACCTGTCCTTTTTCAACCTCATCGTCCCCGATGATGAGCACAAATGCAGCGCCAAGCCGATCAGCTTGCCGGAGGTGAGCCTTCAGGGTTGTGACTCGATAGTCGCTGTCCGACGGGATACGCAATGAGCGGAGTTCGTGCAAAACCTTCATGCCGGTCGGGGTGCCACTTTGGCCAAAGCCAGCTACATAGACCACCTTTGGCTGGCTCGGCAGAGAAGAACCTGGCAGCATGAGCGACACACGCTCAAGCCCGACCGCAAAGCCGATGGCCGGTGTCTTCGGTCCCCCCAGGGCTTCCACAAGACCGTCGTAGCGACCGCCGGCACCGACAGCATTCTGGGCGCCCAGATGGGTTGTTGTGACCTCAAAGGTCGTGAATGTGTAATAGTCGAGACCGCGCACGAGACGGGAGTTGGGCTCATAGGGAATCTTGAGAGCCTTCAGGCAATCGAGAACCTTCTGAAACTTGTGGTATGACTCAGGCGAAAGGGAGTCTATCAACTTTGGTCCGTCCGCTGTCACCGTCCTGCACCCTGGAACCTTACAATCGAGAACACGTAATGGATTTGTAGTTATCCGGCGCTGGCAGTTTCCGCAGAGCTCATTTATCCGCTTCTTGAGAAAGTCCAACAGTACCGTCTTGTAGGCGGTGCGGTCTGCGGCGTCGCCCAGGCTGTTGATCTCCAGCGTGAGGTCGGGCAGCCCCAGGCTCGACAGAAACTGCCACAGGAGCGAGATTACCTCCGCGTCGGCCTCGGGCGCCACGCTGCCGAACGACTCGACCCCGTACTGATGAAACTGGCGAAGCCGCCCTGCCTGCGGTCGTTCGTGGCGGAACATGGGGCCGAGGTAAAAAAACTTTTGCGCGGTCGGGGAGGCCCCCAGATTGTGTTCGATATAGGCTCTGGCTACCCCGGCCGTGGCCTC
>JACQCB010000180.1 GCA_016201805.1 Nitrospirota bacterium
CTTCGCCATGATGGGCACCGAGACGAAGGCCTGGTAGCGGTCTTCCGGCAGGTTGTGAAAAAACTTGAACCGGGGATCGTCGTTGGCATTGCTGGGAATCACCACCCGCGTCCGCTCCCGAGCCACCCATCCGGTAATGCCTTCCCCCAAACCGATCGTGATCCGGCCGATCAGCTTGGGATGCGGGTTTTTGGAAGCCCTGAGAATGAGTTCCTCGTGGCTCTCGGAGAGCAGGTACAGCAAACAGGCATCGGCCTTGGTCACCTCGACCACGACCTCGACGATGTGCTTGAGGACCGCTTCCAAATCCAGCGTCCCGCTGATGGACTCGCTGATCCGATGCAACACGTCCACTTCGCGCGTCTTTTCGCGCAAGGCCTGTTCGAGCTCCACCGATGATCGTGTACGCTTGGGTTGCATCTAGCCCCGCCGAGGGAGAGCCGCACCGGCACGTCGGCCGGTCCCTCCCCCCTGTCGCCCCTGCTGGGCAAACCACTGTTTCACTGTGGCCCGCTCGAGCGGGGCGATCACCACCCGCCCGATCCGTTCCGGCAGGACGCAGTAGAGACGCCCCTGCGCGACTTTTTTGTCGTGCTGCATGGTATTCCAGAGTTCCGTGAACCGCACCGGCGGCAGCCGATCCGGCAGGCCTGCCTGGCGCACGAGTTCCCGCTGGCGGATGACCACTTCGGGCGGACAGAGCCCCAACTCTCCGGCCAGGCCCGCTTCCTGCACCATCCCGATCGCGACGGCTTCCCCGTGAATCAACGTCCGGTACCGTCCCAGGGACTCCAAGGCATGGCCCACCGTGTGGCCGTAGTTGAGCACGCGCCGCCGATCGGATTCCCGTTCATCCTCCGCCACCACCGATGCCTTGATCTCGCAGGACCGCGTAATCGCGTGGATCACCGCGTCCGATTCCAGCTTGAGCAGATCGGCCATGCGTCGCTCGAGGTAAGCAAAAAACTTCTCATCTTCGATCATGCCGTACTTGATCACTTCCGCCAGCCCGGCGACCCGCTCACGAGCCGGCAACGTACCGAGCGTGTCCGGATCGATGAGCACCAGGCGCGGCTGATGAAACGCGCCGATCAGATTTTTCCCCAATGGATGGTTGACCCCGGTCTTGCCCCCGACACTGGAATCCACTTGCGACACCAGCGTCGTCGGCACCTGAACGAAGGGGATGCCACGGACGAAAATGGAAGCCGCAAACCCGGCCAGATCGCCGACCACACCGCCGCCCAGAGCCAGCAGGACGGACCCCCGCTCAAACCGCGCACGCACCAGTTCGTCCAGAATAGCGGAGACCCACCGAAGCGACTTCGCCCGCTCCCCCTCCGGAACCACGATCATCCGAGTCTGATACCCGGCGGCTTTGAGCGACCGGAGCACGGCCGGCGCATAGAGCTTGGCCACAACCGGGTTCGTGACGACCGCCACCTTGCCGGCAAGGCCGAGCTCGCGGAGTCGCGCACCGACCTCACGGAGCAAGCCGGCTTCGATCAGGATATCGTAACTGCGTTCAGCCAGCGACACCCTCACACAGCGTTCAGCCGAAGACATGACCGATCTCCGTATTGACCAACCTGGTCGGAGCGATCCGCGCCGCCCAACACCAAGCACCACAGCGGCTCACACCGTTGCGATCTCACTCACGAGAATGGCCCAAAGCAAGATCGAGAAAGAGAAAAACAGCGGGATGGTACCACAGCGACAGGGAAACTAAAAGGCTCTCACGTAGGCCTGATACGCATCGTAGTTGCGCTTCATTTCCTCCAGACTGTCGCCTCCGAACTTCTCGATCATGGCATTGGCAAGCTCAAAGGCCACCACCGCCTCCCCAACGACCCCGGCCGCCGGCACCGTACAGATGTCGGACCGTTCGACCGTGGCATCGAAGGGCTCCTTGGTCTGTATATCCACGCTCTTCTTCGGACTGTAGAGGGTCGAGATGGGTTTCATCGCCACACGGAGCACGATCGGCTCCCCGTTGGTGATGCCGCCTTCGAGGCCGCCCGCATTGTTGGTCTTGCGGGTGAACCGCTTTCCATCCTGCTCGTAGTAAATATCGTCGTGCACCTCGGACCCGAACCGGCGCGCCGCCTCAAACCCCATCCCGATCTCGACGCCTTTCATAGCCTGGATACTCATCGCCGCCATAGCCAGCCTGGCGCCCAGTCGCCGGTCCCACTGCGTGTAGCTGCCCAGGCCGATCGGCGGATTGGTCACGACGACTTCGAACACGCCGCCCAGCGTATCCCCGCGGTGCTTGGCGGCCCTGATCCGTTCAACCATCCGGCTCCCTGCGTCGGGGTCTGGGGACCGGACGTCGGAAGCCTCAGCCCTCTCGTAGGCTGCAATCATGTCCGTTACAGACGGACTCTCATTCCGCTTGACCGCCACATCGCCGATCTCGGTCGTATAGCTGAGCACCCGCATGCCGAACTGGGCCAGCAAGGCCTTGGCGACCCCGCCCACGGCGACACGGATTGCCGTCTCACGCGCGCTGGCCTTCTCCAGCACGTTGCGAATGTCGCGATGGCCGTACTTGATGGCGCCGACCAGGTCGGCATGGCCGGGACGGGGCCTGGTCACGACTCGTTCCGGTGGGACGGGCCCAGGCTCCGCCGCCATCACCTCTTTCCAGTTCTCCCAATCCTTGTTGGCGATGAGCAACCCGATCGGATTCCCCAACGTGATCCCCTTGCGAACCCCACAGCCGAATTCGACCCGATCTTCCTCGACCCGCATCCGGCCGCCGCGGCCGTAGCCTTTTTGCCGTCTGGCCAGGTCTTGATTCACCTCGTCCTGGCTTAAGGGAAGTCCGGCCGGAACGCCTTCCAGTACGGCCAGGAGATACTTTCCGTGAGATTCGCCCCCATTGAGATAACGCAACATGACGATGGATTCCTCTGGTGTCAACTTTTGATAATGGTCGGAGTCAGAAAAATGAGCAGTTCTTTTTTGGTCACGTTCTCGACTTTGTTTTTGAACAGCCAGCCGATGACGGGAATGCGCGAGAGGAAGGGAATGCCTTGGACCTGGTTGCTCTGGGTGTCTTCGATGATCCCCCCGATCACCATCGTCTCTCCATCCCGGACCAACACCTGCGTGATCGCTTCCCGTTTGGCGATGCTGGGCCCGGCCGTGAAACTCTGCGACCCCAGGGCGTTGCGCGTGGCCTTGATCTTGAGGAGCACCTGCTTGCCGACCTCCTTGGGGTCCCGCGACGTGATCTGGGGCGTAATCTGGAGGGACAGCAGCGCATCCACGAAGGTGGTCTGGGTCCCCTGTAGAGACGTCGTCTGGAAAGGGATGGCCTCGCCGGTTTCGATCTTGGCATCCCGTTTGTCGAGGGTGGTGATCTTCGGCGAGGCAATGACTTTCACCAATCCCAGCGACTCACCGGCCGACAAGCGCAAATCGAGCAAAGCCCCATCCGCAGCCGCCTTGCCGAAGGTAAAGCCGGCCGTCGGGACCGTGGCCAACCCGCTCACCGATGCCGGCAGATTGACCAGGAAATTCCCCGTCTGATTGCCGAACGTGTCGGTGCTGCCGGCCTGGCCGCGAAAATTGGAGATGCGATTCTGCGACAGGTTCGACAGGCTTTGGAACCCCCACTGGACTCCGAGAGACCGGGCATACGACGTGTCCGCCTGGACGATCCTGGCC
>JACQCB010000183.1 GCA_016201805.1 Nitrospirota bacterium
AGGGCGGTCAAGACTTCGGCTGCTGGGTTGGAACTGCGGCGGCCTGATCGGAATTTGCGTGAGAGAGAGCTTGCCCCTCAGCCTTGTGGCGGAGAGCCCGGCCCTTGTCCGGCGTCGGGTCTGTGACGAGCCCATAGATTTCCCGTCCCTCGTGGCCTTCCGGCAAGTATTCCGTGATCGGCAGGCCGTCTTCCCGCACGAACAGCAGGCAGTGGCAATATTTGTAGATGTGCATCTCGTCGCAGGCGCAGAGCCACCGGCGGAGCTTGGCCTCAGCCTGTTTGTCTTTGTAGAAATTGCAAGGGCAGAGCGGTTTGCCCAATTCCTCGACGTGGGCGGCCAGACCGCTGACCACCGCTTCGGTCACGGCGGGGGTCGGATGGAAGGTGGTGCCGCTCTTTTCGGCGAAGCCCTTCACGAACTTCCACATCTTCTCCAGGCGGTCTTTGCTCGGTGGATTCATAGAAAACCTCAAGGATATAGGCGATAGGCGATGGGCTGGGGTAAGCCGTGAGCTCTTTCTTATAGCCCCTAGCCGAGTGCCTCTTGCCTGCGCCGTATGGCGCCTAGTTTACAAGCAACGCCGCCTCCTTTACAATCCGCAAATTCGCGGTCTCGTGTCATGTGACGGGTCTGAACCCCGATAGGAAATGATGTCTGACAAGTCCGACAGTCTTGACGATCGGTTGCTGGCGCACATGGCCGAGGTGCTGGACCGGTCTGTGGCCACCGATCTGGTCGCCCGCCTGGTCCAGGCTGGAACGGCGACGGCCGTCCTTGCGCTGCTCGAAGAACTCAAGGACGCCTCCCCGAAGGCGACGGCGGCCGCGCTTGAGGCGTTGCCGGAATTGCTTCGTCGCGGGGCGTGGGAGTCGGTGGTGTCCTGGCTGGACCTGGCCGTGGCACTGGCGGAGTCCTCCGGGGCGACGGCCTTGAGATATGCCAAGGAAAGCCCGCTGGTGCTGGGGCTGTTTGAATCCGCCTCGACTCGTGAGCGGGCGTTGGGGCTGGCGCTGGAGTTGGCCGACCGCGATGTGAATGTCGCGCTGGAATTCATTCGGGCCGCGCCGTCGTTGCTCGCCGTGCTCCCCGATGCGCAGCTGGCTCCCTGGGTTGAGGTCGGGCTGGACCTCGCGAAGCTGGATCATATCCTGGGGTTGGAGTTTTTCCGCCAGAGTCCGTCGATTGCGGCGGTGGTCCCGATGGATCAGGTGCGCGCATGGGTCGGGTTCGGCGTGAAGCTCATCACGCAGAACAGTCTGGGGAAGACGGACTATATCGGCATCATGGAGTTCTTCCGCACGAGCCCGGCTATTTTGGGAGATATTCAGGAAGCGACGGTCAGGAAGCTCGTGGTGGAGTTGGGCTCCGTCCTGGCCGACCGCGATCCTCACCGCGCCATTATGTGTTTAGCCGAGTCCCCGACCTTGTTGCGGAGCGTTCCGTCCGAGGCCTGGCGGATCACGCTGCTTCAGTACGGGATGTTGATTGCCGAGCGGGATGCGGAGACGACGCTGGCCTATCTGCGCCGATGTCCGGAGATTCTGGCGTTGATCGGCGACTCGGCGGCGGCAAGCGAGAAGTTCGAGGAGTGGTACAGGAGCGGGATGGAGGTCTTGGCCTACAGCGCCGAAGGGGCGCGGGCCTACTTCGCCCTGGAAACCAAAAAGGCCCTGGTCTCGCTGGAGCAGGCCCTGAGCGGGGTGCCGCTCAGGCAGATCGCCAGGTCGTTGAAGCTCTTCGCACAAGGTCTCTGCGGAACCGATGTGATGATCCGATCTCTGCCCGATTCGGCGGGGGCGGGGGCAGGGGCAGGGATGGACCAGAGCGGTCGAGCTGCCAAAGAGCCTGTCAGGGCGACGGTCAGCCCAGATGGGCGGACGATTGCGCTGCCGTCGATTGTGCGGCGGTATGCGTCAAGAGAGGACAACGTCCGGCTCTATACGGTCATGACGGCGCATGAAGCCGGGCACCTGGAGTTCGGCACCTACAATCTATCGCTGGGTCCGCTAGGGAATATGGTCGGTGCGCTCCGGCAACGCTACGGCCGGGAGGACGTGCGGGATGTCCGGAGTTTGGCGCAGGTCTTCGCACTCTATCCCCAGCCGGGGTTGGCGCGCGATCTGTGGACGGTGCTGGAAGATGCCAGAGTGGAGTATCGGCTTCAACAGGAGTATCCCGGTCTCAAGCACGAACTGGTCTTGTTGGCGAGGGAGGCGATCACGACCCGGTCGCTTTTGCACGGGCTGTCGGTTCGCGAACTGGTGGTGGATGCCTTGCTGCTGCTCTCCACGGCGGAACCGGGGACGTTCCAGATTCCGGACTCGATCCGCGACCTCGTGGAGCGACTGTGGGCGCTCAGCCAGGTCGTGCTGACGCCGAGCGCGGTGGCGGAGGACGTAGTCCGGCTGGTGGATCGTCTCTACGTGGCGATGGACGAGGCCCTGGCCTCAACGGTGTGTCAGGAGACGAACCAGAAAGAGTCGGCGCAGGCGGTTGATCAAGGGGCCGGGCCCAAGGCCTCGGAGGAAACAGCGGGGCAGTACCGGTCGGTCACCAACTGGGCCTATCGCGGCGTCATGAACCCGGACATGGTCCGGGACCGAAACGAGGCCGGTGACGAGGCGGGTGGGTCGGGGGATGCCGGCAGTGCGGCCCAAGCCGCTCCGATGACGCTCGCACCGGTTGGGTCTGGACCGGGCGAATCCGAGGGCCGTTCCGACCGGGTTCCCGGCGAGCGCCGCAGCGAGTTGGCGGGTTCTGCTCTGGCGCCAGGGTCGGAGCCAGCCTCCGTGATCGAGCAGATGCTCGAAGTCGGAGACGATCGGCGGGAACGTCATGGCGCGGCGCCGTCGCAGGCGAAAACGTTCCTGTATGATGAATGGGACGGCCTCATCCAGGACTATCGGTCCGGCTGGTGCCGAGTGGCTGAACGGGTGGCGCCGGAAGGGACGCCCGATTTCGTCGAGACGACCTTGGCAGAGCATGGGGCGGAAGTCCGATTGCTCCGTCGGTATTTCGAGGGTCTTCGTCCGCCCGGCCTCCGGCGTGTGACCGGGCAGATGGATGGGGAAGAGTTGGACTTGGATGCCGCGGTCGGTCGCATGGCCGATCTGGCGGCCGGGGCGGACCCCTCCGACCGGATTTATGTCCGGCGGGAACGGCGCGAGCGGGACGTGGCCGTGGCGTTTCTCGTGGACCTGAGCGGTTCGACCAGCCGGCAGATCGAATCGCAGGGGCCGCAGGAGGAGCGGCGTCGGGTGATCGATGTGGAGAAAGAAGGGCTGGTCTTGCTCTGCGAAGCGTTGGGGGCCATCGGCGACCAGCATGCGATCTATGGCTATTCCGGCCAAGGGCGGCACCAGGTGGACTTCGTCATCCTGAAGGATTTCGACGAGCCGGTGGGCCGGCGTAGCGGCTCGCGCATCGGGGGGCTGACCCCGTTGCATCAGAACCGGGACGGCGCGGCGATCCGGCACGCGACGAGAAAAGTACTGGCCAGGGAGGCTCGCAACCGGCTGCTGGTGCTGATCAGCGACGGCAAGCCGCTCGACGACGGCTATGCTGACGAGTATTCGCTGGAAGATACGAAGATGGCCTTGTGGGAAGCCCGGATGAAGAGGGTCGAACCGTTCTGCATCACGGTCGATCGCGAGGCGGACGATTATCTGAAGCGCATGTACGGCGAGATCCGATTCCTGATCATCGATCATGTCGGCGCGCTGCCGGGACGGCTGCCGAGGGTCTATCGTCGCCTGACGGCGTAGAAAGAGAATTGTGAATGTTGAATTTTGAATGATGAATTATGGGAACTCGGGCCAATCCTCAATTCAAAATTCACAATTCATAATTCAAAATTTGCCATGTCACAACAGACTGTTCCCCCGTGGTTGTACAAGCTGTTTTCAGGCCGCCAGTACCCCTACGTACGGCGTCTGGCGAAGTTCGCCAACAAAGACGTCAAGCCCGGGGAGGACCGGCCGGAGCCGTCGGCGGACGCGATCAAGGCGATGTTCTGGGAGGTCTTCCCGCGCTGCTCGGTCAAGATTCTTGAAGAGGTCAAGAGCGGGATGATCGTGGGGTTCACCGAATTGGGAACATTCGAAGCCGGAGCCTACCAGGAACTGGTGGAGCACCCGGAGGAGTTTCTGGCCAAGACCTACGGGAAGAAAAAAATCAAAGTCAATTTTTACGACGGCGACAATTTTGTCTGCACGATCAACTTCAAGGTTGCCGGCTGGACCGAACATGAACACTAGTCAACGCGGAACGATGAACGCGGAACGCTGAAGTTTTTTCGTTCATCGCTCATCGTTCAGCACTCAGCGTTAGGAGCGGAAAGATGAGGCGACCGAAGATCACGGTGGTGGG
>JACQCB010000060.1 GCA_016201805.1 Nitrospirota bacterium
TGGAGATGGTGATGCCGGGCGACAACGTGAGCATCACGGGCGAATTGATTTCGCCGATTGCGATGGATCAGGGGTTGCGGTTTGCGGTGCGCGAGGGCGGCAAAACCGTCGGCTCCGGCGTCGTCACCGAAATCCTGGCGTAACTGAGGTCGTCAGTCTTTGGTGGTCGGCTTTGAGGAAAGGCTGATCGCCGAAATCTGGGAGCGAGGGAGTTGAAAGATGCGGGACATCATTGCCATGGCGTGTACGGAGTGCAAAGAGCGGAACTATTCCACGATGAAGAACAAGAAGAATGATCCGGACCGTCTGGAGCGGAGCAAGTACTGCCGCATCTGTCGGAAGCACACGCCTCACAAGGAAGTGAAATGACCCAGGGAACGTTCGGCGCAGGGGCATGGTGTTCAACGGCTAGCATGTCGGTCTCCAAAACCGAAGGTCCAGGTTCGATTCCTGGTGCCCCTGCCAGGCCGAGCCGGCTCGACCCGGAACGTGGCTGAGGGATTGGCGAGGGCGGTGTAGGGGGCGTCGATGTTCAAGAAGCTGTGGGAATCCACGAGAGAGTTCGTGATCGACGTCAAGGTCGAGGTCAAGAAGGTGTCGTTCCCTTCCAGGGCCGAAACGATGGGCTCCACCATGGTCGTCATTGTGTTCTGCGTGCTGATGTCCTTGTTTCTCTCTGTGGCGGACTCGTTTTTGGTCTGGCTGATCAGCAAGGTGATTTGAGGGAGGGTGATGAGTAAGAGCTGGTATGTGATTCATACCTACGCCGGCTTCGAGGGGCGGGTGAAGGCCAGCATTCTGGAACGGGCCAATCAGATGGGATTGGTCGAGCAGCTGGGGCAAGTGCTCGTTCCGACGGAAGACGTAATCGAGATCAAGGACGGCAAGCGCCGGACCTCCAAGCGCAAGTTTTTCCCCGGCTACGTGCTGGTGGAGCTGGAGGTTCCGGTCACTGACGATGCCGTCCAGATGATCAAGGAAACCCCCAAGGTCACGGGATTCGTCGGCGGCGGGGTGAAGCCGATGCCGCTGAGCCAGGAAGAAGCGGAATCGCTGCTGAAACAGGTGGACACCGGGACGGCGGCGCCACGGGAACAGATTCGTTTTATCAAAGGCGATAACGTCCGCATCATCGACGGCCCCTTTCTGGGATTCAACGGCCAGGTGGACGAGGTGGATGCCGATCACAGTCGGGTCAAGGTGCTGGTGAGCATCTTCGGCCGATCGACCCCGGTGGAATTGGGATTTTTGCAGGTCGAGCGAATCTGAGCGGGCGAGCGTTAAATTTGTAGGTTTGAGTTGTTCAGGCAACCAAACAACTCAAACCTCAAAATTCTTTACGGAGTAAGGCATGGCGAAAGAGATTACCGGTTCAATCAAGCTGCAAATTCCGGCCGGCAAGGCCAATCCGGCTCCTCCGGTGGGGCCGTCTCTCGGCCAGCACGGTGTGAACATCATGGAGTTCTGCAAGCAGTTCAATGCCAGGACCCAGAAGGACGGGGACAGCATCATCCCGGTCGTCATCACCGTCTATAAGGATCGGACATTCACCTTCGTCACGCGCACGCCGCCGGCCTCCGATCTCCTCAAAAAGGCCTCCGGCATCATCAAGGGATCGGGGATCCCCCATAAGGAGAAGGTGGGCAAAATCACGCGCGCGCAACTCAAGGAGATTGCGACGAAGAAGATGGCGGACCTCAACGCGGCAGATGTCGAGGGGGCGATGCACATCATCGAGGGAACCGCGCGCAGCATGGGGATTGTCGTCCAGGGGTAGTGTCCGGCATTGCGGTGTGATGCGGCGAGGACGTGAGGTAAGGAGCGGATCATGGGCAAGAAAATGAAGGCGGCGATGGCCAAGGTCGAACCGAGGTTCTACAACTTGAAGGAAGCCGTGGGTCTCGTCAAGCAAGCGGCCTACGCGAAGTTCGATGAGTCGGTGGACCTGGCTCTTCGGCTGGGGGTGGACCCCAAGCGGGCCGATCAAATGGTGCGGGGCACGTCGGTCCTTCCGCATGGGACGGGCAAGAAGGTGCGGGTGCTCGTGTTTGCCAAGGGCGAGAAGGAGCAGGAAGCCCGCGCGGCCGGCGCGGATTACGTCGGGGCCGATGAGTTGATGGAAAAGGTCAAGGGCGGGTGGATGGATTTTGACCAGGCCATCGCGACGCCTGATCTGATGGGAGCCGTCGGGAAGCTCGGGAAAGTCCTGGGTCCGCGCGGGTTGATGCCGAATCCGAAGACCGGCACCGTGACCTTCGAGGTGGGGAAGGCCATCGCCGAGATCAGAAAAGGCCGCGTGGAGTACAAGGTCGAAAAAGCCGGCATCGTGCAGGTGTCGGTGGGCAAGGTGTCGTTCGACGAGCAGCGCCTCTACGAGAATGCCCATGCGATCCTGGAGGCCGTGATGAAGGCCAAGCCGGCTTCCTGCAAGGGGCGCTATCTGAAGAGCGCGACGGTTTCCAGTACGATGGGGCCGGGGGTGCATCTGGACGCGGTGGCGATCATCAAGCAATGGAGCTGAGCCAAGGGCTGAGGTGAGGGGGCGAGCATGAAGAAGGACGAAAAGACCACAGCCGTCGCCGAACTGCACGAGAGATTTTCGCGGGCCAAGCTCGCGATCATGACCGAGTGCGTGGGGATGGAGGTCAATCAGATTACCGAACTGCGCAAGCAGCTGCGGGGGGTCAAGGCGGAATTCAGGGTGGTCAAGAATACGCTGGCCGCGCGCGCCGTGGCGGGGACGTCGCTGGCGGAGGCCGGGCCGCATTTCAAGGGGCCGCTGGCGGTCTTGATCGGGTACGACGATCCCGTCCTGCCGACGAAAATCCTCCGGGATTTCATCCAGGCGGAAAAGCGCGCTGAAAAGATGAAGATGACGGTCGGGGTCTTGGAGGGGAAACTGCTCAAGCCCTCCCAGTTGGTGGCCGTGGCCACCCTGCCGACCAAGCCGGTGTTGCTCTCCATGCTCCTCTCGGCCATGCAGGGCCCGGCGCGGGGCCTGGTGTTTGCGCTGAGCGGACTCGTGCGAGAGTTAGTGGGTGTGATGATCGCTATTTCTGACAAGAAGAAAGGAGAAGGGGACATGCCAGCAACTGAAGGGAAATTGTCGCAGGAAGAATTCATCAAGGCCATCGAGGGCATGACCGTGCTGGAGTTGTCCGAGCTGGTCAAGGGTTTGGAGACGCGTTTCGGCGTGACGGCGGCGGCGCCGGTGGCCGTGGCGGCCGCTCCGACCGGTGGCGGCGCGGCGGCGGTGGAGGAAAAGACGGCGTTCGACGTCATTCTGGCCAGCGCGGCGGCGGACAAGAAGATCCAGGTGATCAAGGTCGTGCGGGAACTCACGAGCCTCGGCCTGAAAGAAGCCAAGGATTTGGTGGAGGGCGCGCCCAAGCCCGTGAAGACGGGGGTCACGAAGGAAGAAGCCGAGACCATGAAGAAGAAGCTGGAAGAAAACGGCGCCAAGGTCGAGATCAAGTAAGGCGGCTTTGCGTGGTGAGTTTTGCGTGTTGAGCGAAGCGTACCGCTCGACGCTCAAAACTTAAAATTTGTGGTCATTGAGGGGGCGGGCATGTCTGAATCGATGGTCGATGGAATGATCGAGCGGAAAGACTTTTCCAAAATCCGTGCGAACATTGACATCCCTGACCTGATCGAAATCCAGAAGCGGTCCTACGAGCAGTTTCTCCAGATGGAGGTTGCGCCGGACCGACGGGAAGATAAAGGGCTCCAGGCGGCCCTGACCAGCGTGTTTCCGATCGCCGATTACAACAACACGGCGATCCTGGAATTCTCGAGTTACTCGTTGGGCACGCCCAAGTACGATGTGCGGGAGTGTCTTGAGCAGGGGATGACCTTCGCCGTCCCTCTGAAGGTGCGGGTCCGGCTCGTGGTCTTCGACAGGGAAGACAAGGGGCCGAAGAAGAAGGTGCTCGACGTTCGTGAGCAGGAGGTCTACGTCGGCGAGTTGCCGCTCATGACGGAGCGGGGCACGTTCATCGTGAACGGGACGGAGCGGGTGGTGGTCAGCCAGTTGCACCGTTCGCCCGGCGCCTCCTTCACCCACGACAAGGGGCGGACGCATGCGAGCGGCAAGGTGCTGTATTCCGCCCGTATCATTCCGTACCGGGGCTCCTGGCTGGACTTCGAATTCGACGCGCGGGACATCCTCTACGTCCGCATCGACCGTCGCCGGAAGATGCCGGCCACGATCCTCCTCAAGGCTTTCGGGTTTTCGACTGACGACCTCCTGAAAATGTACTACCCGGTGGAAGAAATCCGGGTGGCCAAGGGCAAGCTCCTGCGGAAGCTGGATCCGGAGATCCATCACGGGCTGAAGTGCTCGATCGACGTCACGGAGAAGGGCGGCAAGGAGCCGATCGTCAAGGAGGGCGCGAAGCTGACGAAGCCCATGATCGTCCGCGTCAAGGCGGCGGGCGTGAAGGAGATCCCGGTCGACAGCGCGGAGCTGGTCGGACGGGCCGTGTTGACCGAGCTGGTGGACCCTGTCAGCAAGGAAAAAATTCTCGACAAGAACCATAAGCTGACGCCTGAGACGATCGAAAAGATCCTCGAAAGCCGCGTGGAGAGTTTCAAGATTATCTATTTGGATGCCGCAACGGCCACGCCGGTGATTCTGGATACGCTGGAAATGGAGCGGACCGCCTCGAAAGAAGAGGCGATGGTCGAGATCTATAAGCGCCTGCGGCCGGGGGAGACGCCGTCGATCGAGACCGCACGCGTGCTCTTCGAAAACCTGTTCAACAACGCCAAGCGCTACGACCTCTCGCCGGTGGGCCGGCTGAAGCTGAACAAGAAACTCGGGTTGGATCTGCCGCTGGAGCAGCGGACGGTCGTGTCGCAGGACGTCGTCGAGGTCGTCCGGTACCTCGTGAACCTGAAGATGGGCAAGGGCGAGATCGACGACATCGATCACTTGGGGAACCGGCGGGTCCGGTCCGTGGGCGAATTGCTGGAGAACCAATTCCGCATCGGCCTGGCCAGGATGGAGCGGAGCATCAAGGAGCGGATGAACCTCCTGGACATGGAGACGGTGCTCCCGCATGACCTGATCAACGCCAAGCCGGTTGTGGCCTCGATCAAGGAGTTCTTCAGCAGCAGCCAGCTGTCCCAGTTCATGGACCAGACGAATCCGTTGGCGGAGATCACGCACAAGCGGCGCTTGTCCGCCCTCGGCCCCGGCGGTCTGACCCGCGAGCGGGCCGGCTTTGAGGTGCGCGACGTGCACCCCTCCCATTACAGCCGCATCTGCCCGATCGAAACCCCTGAAGGCCCGAACATCGGCCTCATCACCTCGCTGGCGACCTACGCGCGGATCAACGAATTCGGCTTCATCGAGGCGCCGTACCGCCGGGTTCGCAAAGGGCGGGTGACGGACGAGATCGAATATCTGTCGGCCATCGAGGGCGAGAAGTACCTCATCGCGCAGGCGAACTCGAAGGTGGATACGTCGGGCCGGCTGGTTTCGGAGACGGTCTCCGCCCGGTACGGGGGCGAATTCATTATCGCGATGCCGGACAAGGTCGAGTACATGGACGTGTCGCCCAAGCAGGTGGTCAGCGTCGCCACGGCGCTGGTGCCGTTTCTGGAGCATGACGACGCGAACCGCGCATTGATGGGCTCGAACATGCAGCGGCAGGCGGTTCCCTTGCTCAGCGCGGAAGCGCCGTTGGTCGGGACCGGGATGGAGGCTGTGGTGGCGCGGGACTCCGGCTATGTCGTCCAAGCCAAGCGCGCGGGCGTGGTCGAAAGCGTGGACGCCACCCGCATTGTGGTGCGGGCGGAGCATCGGAAGAGGGAAGAGGGGGGCCGCAAGGGCGAGGCCGGCCTGGACGTCTACGACTTGATCAAGTTTCAGCGGTCGAACCAGAGCACGTGCATCACGCAGAAACCGGTGGTCCGGCTCGGGCAGCCGGTCAAAAAAGGGCAGGTGCTGGCCGATGGTCCGGCCATCGATCAGGGCGAATTGGCCCTGGGGCGCAACGTGCTGGTGGCTTTCATGCCGTGGGGCGGCTACAACTTCGAGGACGCGATCCTGCTCAGTGAGAAATTGGTGCGGGAAGACGTGTTCACCTCCATTCACATCGAAGAGTTCGAGGTCGAGGCGCGCGACACCAAGCTGGGGAAGGAAGACATTACCCGCGACATTCCGAACATCGGGGAAGAGGCGCTTCGCAATCTCGATGAGAGCGGCATCATCCGCATCGGCGCCGAGGTCAAGCCGGGCGACATTCTGGTCGGCAAGGTCACGCCCAAGGGCGAGACGCAGCTGACTCCCGAGGAAAAGCTGTTGCGCGCGATCTTCGGCGAAAAGGCCGGCGATGTGAAGGATACCTCGCTGACCGTGCCCCCGGGCGTCGAGGGCATCGTCGTCGACGTCAAGATCTTCTCGCGCAAGGGGATGGACAAAGACGAGCGGTCCAAGAGCATCGAGAGCGAGGACGTGCTCAAGCTCCAGCGGGATCACCAGGACGAGCTGCGCATCATCGAAGAAGAAAAGAACAAGAAGATGCGCAAGCTGCTGCTGGGGAAGGTCGTCGGGCGGGACCTGATGGACCCGGAGAGCGGCGACGTGAACCTCAAGAAGAAGGGGAAGCTGACCGCCGAAATCCTCAAGAAGCTCTCGGACGACAATGTTCGCCACATCATCCTGAGCGACCCCGACGAGCAGAAAGAGCTGGAGGAGATCGAACGGTTCGCCAAGGATCAGAGCGAAGTCATCCAGACTCTCTATGACGAGAAGATCGGGCGCCTGAAGCGGGGCGATGAATTGCCGCCCGGCGTGATCAAGTTGGTGAAAGTCTACGTGGCGATGAAGCGGAAAATCTCGGTCGGCGACAAGATGGCCGGCCGGCACGGGAACAAGGGCGTCGTGTCCCGGATCCTTCCGGAAGAGGACATGCCCTATCTGCCGGACGGCACGCCGGTCGAGATCGTGCTCAATCCGCTGGGCGTGCCGTCGCGCATGAACGTGGGGCAGATCCTGGAAGCGCACCTCGGCATGGCGGCCAAGGCGCTGGGGCTGCACGTGGCCAGCCCGGTCTTCGACGGGGCGTCGGAAAAAGAAATCAAGGAACTGCTCAAGAAGGCGAAGATGTCGACGAGCGGGCAGTTCACGGTCTATGACGGGCGGAGCGGTGAGCCGTTCGGCAGCCCGGTGACCGTTGGCTACATGTACATGCTGAAGCTCCACCACTTGGTGGACGACAAAATCCACGCCCGGTCGATCGGGCCGTATTCGCTGGTCACGCAGCAGCCCTTGGGCGGCAAGGCGCAATTCGGCGGACAGCGGTTGGGCGAGATGGAAGTGTGGGCGTTGCAGGCTTACGGCGCCGCGTCCACGCTCCAGGAGTTCCTGACCGTGAAGTCCGACGACGTGCCGGGCCGCTCACGGATCTACGAAGCCATCGTGAAGGGCGAGAATTTCTTGGAGCCCGGTCTCCCCGAATCGTTCAATGTGTTGGTCAAAGAACTGCAAAGCCTGGGTCTCGACGTCGAGTTGATCAAGGCGAAGGACTAAGCAGGAGGGGGCAACCTTGGAAGGCATCTACACGCTATTTGAGAAGCCGCGCGATTCGGTCACGTTCGATTCCATGCGCATCAAGATCGCGTCCCCGGACAAGATCCGGTCGTGGTCCTATGGCGAGGTGAAGAAGCCGGAAACGATCAATTACCGGTCGTTCAAGCCGGAAAAGGATGGGCTCTTCTGCGCGAAGATCTTCGGGCCCATCAAGGATTGGGAGTGCAACTGCGGCAAGTATAAACGGATGAAGCACCGCGGCATTGTCTGCGACAAGTGCGGCGTCGAGGTGATTCAGTCCAAGGTGCGGCGGGAACGGATGGGGCACATCGAGCTGGCCGCTCCGGTGGCCCACATCTGGTTTTTGAAAGGCGTGCCCAGCCGCATCGGGACGCTGCTGGAGATGAGCCTCAAGCATCTTGAAAAAGTCCTGTATTTCGAAAGCTACGTCGTGGTCGATCCGGGCGAGACCTCGCTCAAGGCGCAAGAGTTGCTGACGGAGGAAAAGCTCCGCAGCATGCAGGATGAGCACGGCATGAACGCCTTCAAGGCGGGCATCGGCGCCGAAGCGATCCGTGAATTGCTGCGCGCGGTCGATATCAATGTGGAGTGGGAAGAGACGCAGGCCAAGGCCAGGAAGGCCACGTCGGCTGCGGTGAAAAAGAAGCTGTCCAAGCGGTTGAAGGTGCTCGAAGCCTTCCGGAAATCCGGCAACAAGCCCGAGTGGATGGTGCTGGACGTCATCCCGGTTCTGCCGCCCGAGTTGCGTCCGCTGGTTCCGCTGGATGGCGGCCGGTTTGCCACGTCGGACCTCAACGATCTCTATCGGCGGGTGATTAACCGGAACAACCGCCTCAAGCGGCTGATGGAATTGAAGGCGCCGGGCGTGATCATCCGCAATGAGATGCGGATGCTCCAGGAGGCGGTGGACGCGCTCTTCGACAACGGCCGTCGCGGACGGGCCATTCGCGGGCCCAACAAGCGCCCGCTGAAGTCGCTCAGCGACATGCTGAAGGGGAAGCAGGGCCGCTTCCGCCAGAATCTGCTTGGAAAACGGGTGGACTACTCGGGGCGTTCCGTCATCGTGGTGGGTCCGGAATTGCGCCTGAACCAGTGCGGGCTACCCAAGAAAATGGCCCTGGAGCTGTTCAAGCCCTTCATCTTCCACAAGCTGGAGGAGCGGGGCGCCGCGACGACGATCAAGAGCGCGAAGCGGCTGGTTGAGAAGGAGCGACCGGAAGTCTGGGACGTGCTCGACGAAGTGATCCGAGAGCATCCCGTGATGCTGAACCGTGCTCCTACCCTCCACCGCCTCGGCATCCAGGCGTTCGATCCGGTCTTGGTGGAAGGCAAGGCGATTCGTCTGCATCCGCTGGTCTGCGCCGCCTTCAACGCCGATTTCGACGGCGATCAGATGGCGGTCCACGTTCCGCTCTCCGTCGAGGCGCAGATCGAGGCCCGCGTGCTGATGATGTCGATCAACAACATCCTGTCGCCGGCCAACGGCAAGCCGATTGCCGTGCCGTCGCAGGACATGGTCTTGGGCTGCTACTGGCTGACCAAGGAGCGGGCCGGCGCCAAAGGGGAAGGCAAGACCTTCGGGTCCCCCGAGGAAGTTCGGATCGCCTATGACGCCGGTGTGGTCGAGGAGCATGCGAGGATCAAGGCCAGGATCGACGGGACGCTGGTGTCCACGACGGTCGGACGGGTGCTCCTCAGCGAAGTCTTGCCGCCGTCGATGCCGTTTTCCTGCGCCAATCAGCTCATGACCAAGAAGGAAGTGACCAAGCTGATCGATTCGGTCTATCGCCAGGCGGGGCAACGCGATACCGTGGTCTTGCTGGACAAGATCAAAGACATCGGGTTCACCTACGCCACCAAGGCGGGGGTGTCGATCTGCATCGACAACATGCACATTCCGACGAAGAAGGAAGAGTTGATCTCCAAGGCGGAGCACGAGGTCAACGAAATCCAGAAGCAATACGGCGAGGGCCTCATTACCAACGGCGAGCGCTACAATAAGGTCATCGACATCTGGGCCCACGTGACCGAGCAGGTGGCGGGCGAGATGATGAAGGAGTTGGGCGCGGGCGGCGATCCGAAGGCCCCCGAATCATTCAACCCGATCTTCATGATGGCGGATTCGGGTGCGCGCGGAAGCTCCCAGCAGATCCGGCAGTTGGGGGGCATGCGCGGGTTGATGGCGAAGCCGTCCGGCGAGATCATCGAGACGCCCATCACGGCGAACTTCCGGGAAGGGCTGACCGTGTTGCAGTACTTCATCTCCACGCACGGGGCCAGAAAAGGGTTGGCCGATACCGCCTTGAAGACCGCCAACTCGGGTTACCTGACGCGGCGCCTGGTGGACATTTCACAGGACGTCATCATCAGCGAAGAGGACTGCGGGACGACCGATGGGATCGTGGTAACCGCCCTGGTCGAAGGCGGTGAGGTGATCCAGCCCATCGAGGACCGCATTCTCGGTCGTCTGGCCGCCGATGATATCCGCGATCCGGTGACCGGCGAGATCATTGTGAAGGTCAACGAGGAGATCGACGAGGAGCGGGCGAGAAGCGTGGTGGAATCCGGCGTGGATCGAGTCAAGATCCGGTCGGTGCTGACCTGCCAATCCAGGCGGGGCGTTTGTAAGAAGTGCTACGGGCGCGACTTGTCGCGGGGCAGGCTGGTCGAGAAGGGTGAGCCGGTCGGTGTGATTGCAGCCCAGTCGATCGGTGAGCCGGGGACGCAGCTGACGATGCGGACGTTCCACATCGGCGGAACCGCCAGCAAGGTGGTGGAGCAGACCGTGCTGGAGGCGAAGCACGCCGGGGTCGTCAAGTTCTTGAGCATCGACGCCAAGAAGAATGCCGATGTGCACAATGCCGGCATTGCGGTCAAGAACAAGGAAGGCGACTGGGTCGTGATGAACCGCAACGCGAAAATTGCGATCCACGACGAGACCGGCCGCGAGCGGGAAAAATACCCGGTCATGTACGGCGCCAAGATCAAGCTCAAGGACGGGGCGCGCGTTGCGGTCGGCCAGAAGCTGGTCGAGTGGGATCCCTACTCCATCTTGATCTTGACCGAGGTGGGCGGCAAGGTGGCCTACGGCGACATCGTCGAGGGCGTCACCATGAAAGACGAGTTCGACGAGGTGACGGGCCTGTCGCGCAAGGTCGTGATCGAGCATGCGGGCGCCACGCTGCGACCGCGCATCTCGATCAAGGACGAAGGCGGCAAGACGGCGAAAGTGGCGGCCGCGGCTGCGGTGGCGCGTTATCTGCTGCCGGTCGGCGCGCACATTTTCGTAGAAAAAGGCCACATCGTACATCCCGGCGACGTGCTGGCCAAGATTCCCCGTGAGACCACCAAGACCAAGGACATCACCGGCGGTCTGCCGCGGGTGGCCGAACTCTTTGAGGCCAGGAAGCCGAAGGAGCAGGCGGTCATCAGCGAAATCGACGGCGAGGTGTCTTACGGCGGCTACGTCAAGGGGATGCGCAAGGTGCTCGTGGACAATAAGCTGGGCGACGTAAAGGAGTACTTGATCCCCAAGGGCAAGCACGTGAATGTCCATGAAGGGGATTGGGTCAGGGCCGGAGATCCGTTGATGGACGGGTCGGCCAATCCGCACGACATTCTGGACGTGTTGGGTCCGAAGGAACTGCAGAAGTACCTCGTGGACGAGGTGCAGGACGTCTATCGCTTGCAGGGCGTGACGATCAACGACAAGCACATCGAAGTCATCGTGCGGCAGATGTTGCGCAAAGTTCGGATCGAAGATCCCGGCGATACCGAATTCCTGCCGGGAAGCCAAGTGGGTAAGTTTGCGTTCGAGGATGAAAACGAACGGATGCTTGCCAAGGGCGGCAAGCCTGCGCTCGGGAAGCCGGTTCTGTTGGGCATTACGAAGGCCGCGCTCACGACCGACAGCTTCATTTCGGCCGCGTCGTTCCAGGAAACCACGCGTGTGTTGACCGAGGCGGCGATCAACGGGCGCGAAGATCCGCTGCTGGGTCTGAAGGAGAACGTGATCGTGGGACGGCTCATTCCGGCCGGTACCGGGTTCGACGTGTATCGCGACACGTTTACCATCAGTCCCAAAAAAGAGGCCGGAACGCCGGCGCTGGCCAGCGAACCGGTGGGGATCGCGGAAGAAGGGAAGCCGGTTGGGGGCGAAATCGCTGGCGAATGAACGAATTAGCCGTCATGGCTCTTGACAGGGCCGGCGTGGCTCATTATAATCCGTAGGTTTCCTGGGGCCGAGTGGTCTGACCCCATCTCGGAGGCCGATGCGTAAAGGGGCGTAAGGGAGTAAGGATGCCAACGATCAATCAGCTGGTACGGCACGGCAGAAAGCTGACGAGGGTCAAGACGAAGAGCCCCGCGCTCAGACGTTGTCCGCAAAAGCGAGGGGTCTGCATCAGGGTTTACACTACGACCCCGAAAAAGCCGAACTCGGCTCTTCGGAAAGTGGCGCGCGTTCGTTTGACGAACGGCATGGAAGTGACGACGTATATTCCAGGAGAAGGCCACAATCTGCAGGAGCACTCGATCGTGCTGGTACGCGGGGGACGCGTAAAGGACTTGCCGGGTGTGCGGTATCACATCGTGCGCGGCGCGCTGGATGCGGTCGGGGTGGCCAATCGCAAGCAGAGCCGATCGAAGTACGGGACGAAGCGGCCCAAGTAGCCGGGCAATGCATAGTAGGCGACCGAACGGTTGAACGACTAAGCCAGTAGGAACACAATGCCAAGACGACGCATTTTCGGACAGAGAGAGATCCAGCCGGACCCACGCTTTCACGACAAGTTGGTCGGAAAGTTCATCAACATCCTGATGAAGGCGGGCAAGAAGAGTACGGCGGAGCGGGTCTGTTTCGGAGCTTTCGAAGTGATCCAGCAGAAGACGGGCAACGATCCGCTCAAGGTGTTTAAGGCCGCCGTGGACAACGTCAAGCCGGTCGTGGAGGTCAAGTCGCGTCGCGTGGGCGGAGCGTCCTACCAGGTGCCGATCGAAATCCGGCCCGTGCGCCGCATGACGTTGGCGTTGCGGTGGATCGCCGAGTACTCCAAGGCCAGGGGCGGAAAGAGCATGCACGAAAAGCTGGCCGGCGAGCTGCTCGATGCGGCGAACAATACGGGCGCGTCGGTGAAGAATGGAGGACGGTGTGGCACGGCAGTCTCCGCTCGAGCGCACGAGAAATATCGGCATCATGGCGCACATCGATGCCGGCAAAACGACCACGACGGAGCGGATCCTCTTTTATACGGGGGTCTCGCACCGCATGGGCGAGGTGCACGACGGCGCCGCGACGATGGACTGGATGGAGCAGGAGCGTGAGCGCGGCATCACCATTACGGCTGCGGCGACCACCTGCTTCTGGCGCGAGCACCGGATCAACATCATCGATACGCCCGGCCACGTGGATTTTACGATCGAGGTCGAGCGCTCCCTGCGTGTGCTGGATGGGGCCGTGGCGGTGTTCGATTCGGTTCAAGGGGTTGAGCCGCAGTCGGAGACCGTCTGGCGTCAGGCGGACAAGTACCATGTCCCCCGGATCGCGTTCATGAATAAGATGGACCGGATTGGGGCGGAATTCTACGGGGGCGTCCAGACGATTGTCGATCGGTTGGGTGCGAACCCTGTGCCGATTCAGATCCCGATTGGTCGGGAGGGTGAATTCCGCGGGAGCATCGATCTGGTGCTGATGAAAGCGTTCGTCTATGACGACGAGACGCTCGGAGCCAAGTATCGGATCGATGACATTCCTGCGGAGCTGCTTGATCAGGCCAAGGAATATCGGGAGAAGATGATCGACAAGGTGGCCGAGCACGACGAGCGCGCCATGGAGCGGTATCTGAACGGCGAGACGCTCACGGTCGAGGAAATCAAGCGGGCCATCCGGGCCGGGACGATCTCGATGAAGATGACGCCCGTGCTCTGCGGCTCTGCCTTCAAGAATAAGGGCGTGCAGCAACTTTTGGATGCGGTCGTGGAGTACCTGCCCTCGCCCTTGGATATCCCCCCTGTCGTGGCGGTTGAGCCGGCCGGTGGGACGGAAGTCAAGCGGGCGGCGAGCGATGATGAGCCTTTCGCGGCCTTGGCCTTCAAGATCATGACCGATCCCTTCGCCGGCCAGCTGACCTTCTTCCGCGTCTATTCGGGAACGCTCAAGACCGGGACCTCCGTCTACAACATTACGAAAGATACGAAGGAGCGGGTCGGCCGGCTCCTGAAGATGCACGCGAACAAGCGGGAAGACATCGACGAAGTCTACGCCGGGGACATTGCGGCCGCAGTCGGTCTCAAGGGCGCCACGACCGGGGACACGCTCTGTGACGAGAAGAAGCCGGTATTGCTCGAGGTGATGAAGTTTCCCGAGCCGGTCATTGCGATGGCGATTGAGCCCAAGACCAAGCAGGACCAGGAAAAGCTCGGGTTCTCGCTCCAGAAGTTGGCGCAGGAGGACCCGTCCTTCCGGGTGCACACGGATGAAGAGACGGGGCAGACCATCATTGCCGGGATGGGCGAGCTCCACCTGGAGATCATCGTGGACCGGCTGCTCCGCGAGTTCAAGGTGGATGCCAATGTCGGAAAGCCGGAAGTGGCCTATCGGGAGACCATCCGGACTTTTGCCGAAGCGGAAGCCAAGTACATCAAACAGACCGGTGGTCGCGGCCAGTACGGACACGTTGTGCTGACGGTGGAGCCGAGCGAGCCGGGGGTTGGGTTTGAGTTTGTCAACAAGGTCGTAGGGGGGACCATCCCCAGGGAATATATTCCGGCCATTGAAAAAGGCATCAAGGAGCGGATGCAGACGGGGGTCCTGGCCGGCTATCCGGTGCGCGACGTACGGGTCACGATCATCGATGGCTCTTACCACGACGTGGACTCCAACGAAATGGCGTTTAAGATTGCCGGATCCATGGGATTTCAGGATGCCTGCAAGAAGGCCAGTCCGGTGTTGCTCGAGCCGATCATGAAGGTGGAGGTGCTCGTTCCCCAGGATTTTATGGGTGACGTCATCGGCAACCTCAATGGGCGGCGCGGCAAGGTGCACGGGATCAAGGCGCGGGCCGGTGCGCAGGCGATCGAGGCGAGCGTGCCTCTGAGCGAGATGTTCGGCTATGCGACGGATCTGCGTTCGAGGACGCAGGGCCGCGCCACCTATAGTATGGAATTCGAGCGGTACGAGGCGGTGCCCAAGCAGATTGCCGAGGCCATCATCGCCAAGAACCGAGGGGAGTGAAGGGCGGCGAGCCCGCCCTCGTGCTCGCGCAGCGCGCACGAGAACGCAGTGCTTGCTGGACGCGCGCAGTCAAGGGCAGGCCCGCCACCCTTTCTTGAATGAAGGAATTTAAGGGGTCTGCGGAAGCGGATTTGTCCGGGAGGAGGAGACGATGGCGAAGTCGAAATATGAGCGGCGCAAGCCCCACGTGAACATTGGGACGATCGGGCACGTGGACCATGGCAAGACGACGCTGACCTCGGCGCTGACGAAGGTGAGCAGCGACAAGGGGATGGCTA
>JACQCB010000184.1 GCA_016201805.1 Nitrospirota bacterium
GGCATCTTGCCGAAGGTCTTGATGTCGCCGGAAAGCGCCACCACTCCGGCTTGGGCTCCGGCTGCCCGCATCACCGCAACAGCCCGATCAGCCGCAAAGCCCTTCCCGATCCCCCCGACGTCCACGCGCATGCCAGGCTTGGCCAAGTAGACGGTGCCGGCCTGCTCGTCCAGCCGGACTTGCGACAGATCGACCAGGGGCTTCAGACGAGCCAGTTCCGCTTCATCCGGAATCCGAGTCTCCTCGGTCACCTTCCACGCATCCACCGCTGGACCGATGGCAATATTGAATCCTCCCTCCGTGAGGCCGGCCATTTCGATCGACTGCTTGAGAATCAACATGGTCTCGGGGCTGACGGTCACCGGTTCGCGGCCGGCCGCTTCGTTCACACGCGAGAGTTCGCTGGTCGGAATCCAGGTACTCAACAGCTCTTCCAACCGACGGATCTCCTGGAACCCGGACGTCACGGCCTGCTGCGCAACGGCCTCTGTGGGCGCGACAGCCGTGATCTGGACGATCGTGCCCATCTGCATCTGCGCGCGTTTGGCGACAATCGGGGGTTCGGATAGCGCAAGGGTCCGGCAAGCGGAGAGTGCGAACAAAAGAAGGGCGGCAATCGCCGGGACGGTCAAGCGAAATGACCCAGCGCCGGCACATCGGACTATGGAAAGGGCTCGTCTCATGGACTCACCAATGACGCCGATAATAGGGCGTCACGCGGGGATAAGGCATGACCTCATAGAGGGGGGTTTGGAGCGACGCAGGCTCCGACAGGAGCGCCGCGATCGGCTGTCCGGCCAAGGCCGGATAGTGGGTTCTGAGGTAGGCTTCAGCCGCCTCTTGATCCGCCCGATCGTGGACCGCAGACACCAGCATCTGCCGGTTGTTGCCTGGGACATCCACGCCGATCCTCCAAGTCCCCACGTAAGACAGGGGTTCATTTCCGACCTGGAAAGCAAGCGAGACATCCGCCATCGCCATGAACGGGCCCTCGTGAATCTGCGCCCTGGCAAGTTCATAGTCGCCTGCTGGCAGCTTGACGACAAAGAACGCATCATTCGAGTCGAGGGTAACTCTCGTGCGTTCCTGAGTACCGCGGTTCATGAGTTCGAAAAACCTGACCTTCGGTTCATGGGTCCTGCTGCTGGGCGCCATCAACACGGTCACAAGCCGGCCGAACACCACCGAGCCTTCCGAGGCTAAGGCAGGCTGATCGGCGGGAACCGCTGTGGCGCAACCGCCCTGGCTCCCCAGGACGAACACCCAGACAAGGAACGCGCAGAAAAACCTGCCTGGCACGGAACGCCCTTTTATCATTCGCACCCCTTCGCATTCCACTTGCGGAGGATTTTCTGCTTATCGAACGTCAAGACATACTGAAAGCAACTCGATGTGCCGGTCCCTCCCGCATAGGACGCATGGGCCATATGATACGACCACACCTCGCCGCCGCCATCCAGGAGTTTCTTCTGTGTGGGCGATCCAAGTTGCTGCAACACCTCCTGCTGCGTTGCCCGATCCGTCGCCGTGGTCAGAAATTCATCCAGCCAGGGCGTGCAGGCCAGCAATAAGAGAGCCAGCATGCCGCCTGCAAGAAGCCCCGCCAACGACCCTGTCCCTCTCGGTTTCATTGAACTACGATTCCCGGCCTCGCTCTGGCCGATAAAATTCCCCGACGGGCAGTCCTTCATTCGCTTCGCGTTTCTTCGGTTGGATCGCGCACGCCATTCTGCCATGTCGTCAGATTGGTCTCAACTCAAGCCATGTTAGTTTCACACTATATCATTCTCATCGCAAACGATCCCGTTTGAACACTGCCTCTCTCGTTAGCCCTAACAGATTGGGAAGCAAGGCCTTTCCGAAGATCCAAAGAAAAACATAGGATACTGAAAAAATCTGTTGCATTTCGCTTTTCTAAATGATAATAAATATCACTATCGTTATCGTTGACGAGCAAACCGCAAGGCGCACATGGGCTCCAGCAGCCATACAAGCACGGCCACGGACCTCCCCTCGCCCGCCCAGGAAGCGCGGTGCGAGTGCGGACAACTGATTGCCAAACTCCGGCGCAATGGCGTGGAGTTAAAGTGCAAACGATGCAAGCGCATCGTCTTCATCCCCTTTGAATCGATGGAGCGCTAGGTGCGGACTGCTCGGCAACACATCACCACTGAAAGGAGGCTGACACTTCCCATGCACCGATCGCACCAACCTATCAAGCAGACGCCAGAGGACCTGCAGAGTCCAGAGCAAGACCAACCCTCATTGTATCGACAGGGAGTCGCTATGAAAACCTGGTCAACCCTCGGGACTTTCTTCCTCTGTTCTCTGCTGGCCTTGCCGGCATGGGCGGACGAGAAGGACAAGGTTCTGGAAGAGCGAGTGAAGAAACTGGAGAAGGCGCTAGAGGAATTCAAAGAGCACGAGCGGAGAGAACGCGGACCGATGGAGCCCTTCAAGACGGGAGAGACGCCGTCCGAGCCTGGTCTCGGCCCCCTGCCGGACGTCGCCAAGGACCTGCGGCGGGAGCAGCAAGCCCCCCTGTCCTTCAGCTCCACGGGGTCAGGCCGGTTGGTCTATGCCAAGCCCTTCGTCGCCGCTCCCAAGGCCATCGTCGGGGGCTACATGGACATCCAGTACCGAAACCAGCGGAAGGGCCGCATCGACAACGGCGCGGCAGGAAACCCTGGAATTGGAGAGACGACGAGCACCTTCGACCAACAGCGCTTCGTGCCGTTTTTCTACGCGGACGTCACGGAGCATGTGAAGGTGGCTTCAGAGCTTGAGATCGAACATGGCATAAGAGAGCAGACCGGTGCCAACAACGAGCTGGAGATCGGTCTTGAGTTTGCCACGATCGACTACTTGATCAAGGAACAGATCAACCTCCGGGCCGGTGTGCTGCTCTTGCCCGTCGGCAAGTTCAACCTCCTGCACGACTCCCCGCTCAACGACCTGAGCGACCGTCCGTTGGTCTCTCAGTACGTCATTCCGACCACCATGTCGGAAACGGGGGCGGGATTCTACGGCACCTTTTATCCCGGCCGTCTCTCGAAAGTTGACTACGAATTGTATGTGGTCACAGGGTCCAACGGTTATCAAAGAAACGGGACTCCGCGCATCGTCGAAAACAGAGGCCTCCGAAATTCGCGGCAACGAAAGTCCGAAACGGATGATGGATTGGACAACAACAACGGCAAGGGCGTCGTCGGCCGTATGGCCTACAGCCCTGTCCTCGGCATGGAAGTCGCGGGGTCCGGCTACTACAGCACGTATGACCCTCAAAACAAGCGAAGCCTGAGCATTTACGCCCTGGACTGGACCTTCCAGCGAGGTCCCGTGGAACTGATCGGCGAGGCCGCATGGTCCTACATCTCGGGGAATTCCCAGAACCTGCCGGGCACGGCGCAGACTCTCTACACCGGCGCCGACGGTGTTCCACGCCTCCGCCCACAACGGATGAGCGGCATGTACGCACAAATGAACTACCACTTCATGCCGGAATTCCTGTCACGCCTGTCGCCCAGCCGCTTCGGCCCCGGCTCGACCTTCACGGCCGTGCTGCGTTGGGACCAGATCAACACCAATTTGGATTACTCGGCCGGCGCGGATCGCGACCAACAGCGGCTAACGGTGGGGCTGAATTACCGTCCCATCGAAGATGCCGTGTTCAAACTCGACTACCAGTTCAACATGCAAGATTACGATCCGGTCTTGAGCAAACGACTGACAGGCAATAACACGCTGGTCCTTTCAGCGGCGACGTATTTCTAGTGTCACGCGGCGGAGGGAGGCGATCCATCGCCACCCTCCGCCGCCAAGATTCATCGAGAGGGCTTCGCGTGCGCGCTTGCAAAACCTTCCTGCCGTTGATTATCCTGGCAAACTTGTCCGTGGGCTGTGCCACAATGGGCGGGGTTCAAGAGAACTATGTGGTCTGTGCCTACGACACAACCTGGCAAGCCTCCCTGGACGCCATGAAGTCCAGAGGGGTGTCGGCCCAGGACAAGGAGAAGGGTACGATCGAAACAGGCTGGGTGGAAAACCGTCTCGTCGGCCGTCCTTA
>JACQCB010000185.1 GCA_016201805.1 Nitrospirota bacterium
CGGTGCGACGGTGGTGACCGAGCGTGCCGATGCGCCAGGAACCCGGCTGCGACAATATGACTTTCGGAAGACGGGGCTTGTCGTCGAACGGCTTTCCAACGGCCCGTCGATCATCTTTTATCCGAGCGGCCGGTCGGCCAGTCCGACCACGATCACGCTTGAAAGCCGCCGCCATGAGCAGTGGCGTCTGACGGTGAGCCTCACCGGAAGGATCGCGACCCTATGAACAACAAGGCAGGTAGAAAGATGAGTGCTGCGCGTCCGGTTCCTTTTGGGAAAGGCCGTGCAGCGGGTCCTGTGTCCATCGTTCTGCCTCCGGCCTTCGTGGCGGAGGAGGGATTCAGTTTGATCGAGGTAATGCTGGCTATGGTCGTGCTGGCCTTTGCGCTGCTGGGGTCTATGGGCATGTTCCAGTGGGCGGATCACGGCCTGCAAGTCGGCGCCAACGGCACACATGCGCTTGCGATGGCGACGACAAGGCTGGAAGCCAAGCGAGCCGTTTCCTGGGACGCGCTCTTGACGGATGATCTGGACTCGGACGGGAGGCCGGAGATCGAGATGCGGGATGACGGCGCCGGGACGGACGCGGAAGCCGGGGACGGGGTCTATAGCGCGAGTGTCGAGGACGGCGGGATTCGTCTGATGTGGACCGTAGAGCTTCAGCAGGGCCCTTCGCTCCGTACGGCGGGGTCGGCCGTGATCCAGGTCCGCGCCAGCTATCCGGTCGGGCGCGGGAAGAGGCGTGAACTGCAAGTGGGAACCTTGCGAGCCAATCCCCGCTATCTTGGCGCGTGGTAGGAGTGGAGAACGAAGGAGCCGAGTCATGCAACGTCCGGGCTGGAACGAACGAGGTCTGTGCCTATTGGAAACCGTGATTGCGCTGGCGGCCGGTGCGGTGGTGTTGTCGGCGACGATCCAGGCGCTGAATCACTTCGAGCGGCGGCTGTGGGGGCAACTCGATACGATGGCCCGCCATCAGGACCTTCGCATCGGCATGAGGATTATGGAGGAGGAACTGCGTCTGGCAGGAACCAGCGCGGCTCTTCCTGAGGCGGGATTCGGCGCCGCCGTGCTGAATGCGGGATCGCAGGAGATCGTTTTTGCGGCCAACCTGGATGGGTTGACCGCCACCGTGACTCAGCCGGCCGTCCCCGGCCAACAGGGATTGACCGTGAGCGACGGATCAGCCTGGCCCAAGGGAAAGCAAATCGTGGTCTGCGGCGGCGAGCGCTGCGCAGAGAGCCGGTTGGCCCGCGACGGACGGGCAAAGTCTCTGAGTTTGACCGGTCCCTTGGGGTACGCGTTTCCGATCGGCAGTACGGTGGCGGTGTCCAATCAAGTCCGCTACTACCTGAAGCAGGACGGCCGTGGCAGGGCCACGCTGATGCGTCAGGTGGACGGCGGGGCGAATCCCCTGGTGGGGGATGTGGCAAGTTTTCGGCTGCGCTATGTGGACCGGGAGGGGATGCCGACACAGGAGCCCGCGCGAGTGGCCCGCGTGAGGATGGAGTTGGCGGTCGGAGGCGGCGGACGGGTGTTCGCGAGCGAGGTGGGCTTTCGAGCCACGTGACGACGATACCATGGTGAGATCGTGAGCGCGACGAGAGATCAGAGAGCCGGAAGGCAGGGAGTCGGCGAGCAAGGCGCGGCGTTGATCGGAGCCGTTCTCGTGACGCTGATTCTCTCGTTGCTGGGGACGGTCTCGCTGAACCTTGGCATACAGGAGATCGAGAGCGCGGTTACGGCGCAGAATGAACTTGCGGCTCAACATTTGGCCGAAGCCGGCGCCGATCTGGTGGTGCAATGGTTTCACAACCCTCGGTCGATCCCGGACGGGGCGGTCGGGAGCCTCATGGCTAAACGGTATGAGCGGCCCGATACCGGCCCGTCATTTTTTAACGAGCAAGGAGGCTCCCAGTTTATCGGGACGGCGGATCGGCCAGACCTGTCCTACGATGACGCCAGGCCGGTGGACGATCGTCTGCTGAACGATCCAGGTACGGGCTGGTTTCGCTCGTTGCGCGGGCTTGGGCGCATGTTGAAATTAAAGGTGTATGGACCGAGTCGGGCCGGTCTGCTCTGTACGGTAGAGGTCACGGCCGGGGTCGGAGGGTTGACCAAGACGATCGCTGTCCAACTTGGCGCCAACACGATCCCGCCGCTCCGAGCCGCGATCCAAATCGGCGAGGGGGGCGGGCGGACTTCAGAGCAGCCGTTGCCCGTCTGGGTCCATTGGGGGGACTTGAAGTTGAAAGGGGATGTTCGTTTCGACAGTCGGCAAGCCGTTCCGGCCAAGACTCCGCTGGCCCCGGTCACCGGGCAGTCCTATGCCGAGGCGCTGCAGCGGGAAGATCGCTGGCTGGATATCTTCGTCGGGGGCGAGGCGATTTTCCCTCCGGCGCCGTCGGGGGGCAGCACGGCGCCGTCGAATGTCTTGTCTCGACAAGACCCCTTTCCGGGGTTGCGCGAGGACCGATGGGACTACGAATTCATGAAGAAGCAGGCTGTCCGGTACGGTTCCTACTACGCCATGGACCGGAACGGATTGCTCTATCCGAATGGACGGGTGGAGCCGGGACTCGGTCTGGCCGCTGCTGCCGTTTTGGAGTCTCAAGGAGTCGGGGATCACCACGGGCTGGTGTTCATCGATACCTTGGATCAGCAACCGCCCCGCCCCGACAATCTGGGCACCCTCACGCTGGACACCGCCTATGCGGAAGGGCTGTTCGTTATCAATGCCCATCTGCATCTCAAGCCGAAGGGGGAGGGACAGTCGATGGCCGTATTGAGTCCGCCAGGTGAGGGGTCCTCTTCCTTGGGGACGCGCATTCCGGTCCAATTGACCGGGGTGCACGTCCAAGGAGTGCTGTACACGGCAGGAGATGTGTTCTTTGAAGGCCGGCCGCGAATCTATGGAGCGTTGGTGACGAATGGGCGGGTGATGGGAACCGCTCAGGCGTCAGACCGTTTGGAGCTTTGGTACAATGACGAATTACGAAGCGGACTGGTCCGCGGTCTCCCCCTTGTTGTGATGGCTCCAGGAACGTGGCAGGAGAAGTACTGAACCGCTGAGGGACCTCCTCTAACCCACCGTCGTATCTACCGTCACAAGCCCATAAAAGCTTCGAAAAAGTTGGAAGGCGAGCCGGTGCCGAATTTTGTCATGATACGGCGAAGTTTGGTGGCCTAGTGGCTCAGGCGGAACATTTTTAAGCGTTACAAAACAGGAC
>JACQCB010000181.1 GCA_016201805.1 Nitrospirota bacterium
CAAGCGGGCGAGCCCGGTCCCCCTTTCTATACCCTCGACGCCGTGATCGACCTGGCCCTGGAGCGCAATCCCGCCATCGCGGGCGCCACGAGCGTCATGGAGCAGAGCCATGGCCAACAGGTTGCCGCAGGTGCGTACCCCAATCCCAACATTGGTGGCTATAGTGGGCGGGGCCTGTTGCAGGATACCGGGCGCGCAGGGATTGGGAATGATCCCAGCACAATCCGATCGATCACCGAATACAACGTCACCGTCGGCCAGCCGATAGAATGGCCGGCCAAGCGCGCCGCTCGCCAGCGGGCCGCGGAGGCGGGGGTGGCCGGAGCTGGAGCGGGGTTGGAGGAAGCACGACTCAACCTGATCGCCGACGTTAAGCTGGCGTTCTACCAACTGCTCCTGGCACAGCGACAGGCCGAGACAGCGGAGCAGAACCTCGCCATGACGAAAGAAGTACTGCGGGTCGTCAAGGTTCGGGTGGCGGCTGGCGAGGCCACGCCCTTCGAAGCCATGAAGGCCAACGTGGAAGTGTTGAAGGCTAATCAGGCCCTGACTCGCTCCAGAAGCGCGGTCCGCGTGGCCCGCGTCGGGGTGGACACGGTGACGGCCGGTGCGCTCGGGAGGACTTTTGTGGTGAAAGGGGACTTTGAATCCTTCCGACAGGGGATGGATGTCAATACGCTGACGACGCGGGCCTTCGAACGACACCCGACCCTCAGGCGGCAGTGGGCGTCGGTGGAGCAGGCCGACCACACCGTCGAGCGGGAACGACAGGCCAGAGTGCCTGATGTGACTGTCAACGCAGGGTATTGGCGAGAGATCGGACGGGAGGCCATCGGGGCTGGCCTGAGCATTCCGATGCCGTTCTGGTATCAGCGGCAAGGGGAGGTGGCGACCGCGATGGGCACCAAGCACCGAGCGGAGTCCGAGATGCTCCGTACTCGAAACGAGATCGTGCGCGCGGTCCAACAGGACTTTCAGGACGCGCAGACGGCGGCGGAGCAGATCGACCTCTTCGAGAAGGAGCTGCTCAAACAGGCGCAGGAAACCCTTCGGATCG
Organism: Nitrospirota bacterium; assembly: GCA_016201805.1. Lineage (GTDB taxonomy): Bacteria > Nitrospirota > Nitrospiria > Nitrospirales > Nitrospiraceae > SCVQ01. The sequence goes on from JACQCB010000181.1 coordinate 1,058, forward strand.
CCCAGTTCAGTTTTCAGCAGGGGGCGTCCGGTCTATTGGACGTGGTGGATGCGCAACGGGTGTACCGGCAGACCCAGCTCGACTACGCGCAGGCGCGCTTTGAACTGTCCGTCGCGCTGACCCGGCTGGAACGCGCCACGGGTGGGAAACTATGACCCAGCACAGCTCGAACCGTCAGTGACGCAGGGATATACGAGCAGGAGGGCGCTATGAACAACGGTCGGGGCAGACTCAAAGGATGGAGCGTTTTGGCGGTCACCATGCTGCTCTTGGGCTGCGGGGACCGGGGTGGCGAGCCGCCCCCCGTTTCCCCCAATGCAGCCAAGACCGGTTCCCCAGGCTTGCGCACGATCCAAGCCCCCCCGGCGGCGCAAGACCGGTTGCGGACGGAAGTCGCCGCCATGCGCGCCGTCCCCGAGATCGTGACGGCGCCGGGCGAGGTGGCCTTGGACCTCCAACAGGTGGCGAAAGTCACTTCTCGGATCGAAGGCCAAGTGGAGCAGATGCACGTACACCTGGGCGCCCGTGTCCGAAGCGGGCAGCCATTGGTGGCCATCGGGGGGCCACGGCTGGATGAATTAGTGCAAGAGTATCTCGTGTCCAAATCCCAAGCCGACGTGGCCGAGAACAGTTTTCAGCGGACCCAGAAGTTGCGGGCCGAACAGATCGTCACGGAACGTCGGCTGGTCGAGGAACGGGGCCACTATCTCGAAACCAAGGCTCGCTACCAGCATGCCCGCGAGAAGCTGCTGAACATGGGCATGACCGCAGGAGAGTTGCAGCAACTGGAACGGGACCACCATGTCGAGGGGCATCGCTATACCATCACGTCGCCGATCGCGGGCACCGTGGTGGCGCAGCACATCGTGCTCGGGCAAGGCGTATCACCAGGCAACGAACTGTTCGAGATCGTGGACACGAGCCACGTCTGGATCTTCGCCAGCCTGGCGATCGAACAGGTACGCCGGTTCAACGAGGGAGACACCGGCACGATCGTACCGAAAGGCGCTGAGCCGATCACCGCTCCGCTCGCGTACATCGCACCCCTCGCCGACGAGAAGACACGGACGGTCCGCGTGCGGTTCGACGTACTCAACCAGGACAGCCGTCTCAAGCCTCAGGAATATGTGGAAGTCCGGCTGGCCGTGCCGGGTGCTCCCACGCTGGCCGTGCCGGCGTCGGCCGTGACGTTGCTCGATCAAGTCCGCGGGGTTTTCGTTCAGCGCGAAGCTGGCTATGTCTTCGTGCAGGTTGAGGTGGGGCGCGAAGGAGAAGGGTGGGTCGAAATCCGCAACGGTCTGACGGCCGGGGACCGGGTTGTCACCGACGGTGTCTTCGACCTCAAGAACGTGCTGCTCAAGGAACGCATCCAGTCGGGCGAGGGCGGGTGAATATGGATCGCGTCCTGACCCTCTCGCTCCGGTATCGCTTCTTCACGCTCGTC
>JACQCB010000182.1 GCA_016201805.1 Nitrospirota bacterium
GTCGGAACGGCGAGGCGCCGCCACTCCTTGAGCCCCAGCGCAGCCCCGTCGATCGTGCCATAGCGCGGGATGACGAGGCAGACGCGATGGCCCAGCCGGGCCAGTTCACGGGGCAGCGCCCCGGCAACGTCGGCAAGCCCGCCGGTCTTGGCGAAGGGAACCGCCTCGGGCGAGGCCATCAGAATGTTGAGGGGGTGTGGGTCCATGCCGAAGTCCGTCATCTGCAGGACAACCTACTACGGGACGGGCAAGGTTTTTTCCAGTCCCGTCCGAAACTGCTCCTCGTCCTTCCACTGCTTCACGACCGCCAGGACTTGCTCGGCGGACAGCCGTTCGCGATAGACCAGGCGCTGATCGATAAAGCCCAGCAATTCTCCCCGCTCCGCATAGGCCAGGAACAGCGCATCCTCTAACACCGTCGTCAAATCCCAGCCCTGCGGGGACTCGCCCAGCGGCACACGAAACAGCGGGAGGTAATTGCCGTTCTCCAGCGGAAAAAACTGCACCCGCGCACGGTAGCGGTAGGTCGGCTGCCCCCAGGTCTCAAGAAACGCCTTGCTGCTGAGCGCGCCGAGGCGAATCTCGTTGTTGGCGATGTTTCGTTTCTGATGGTCCAGGGACGGCAAGACAAACGGAGGACCGCAGGCCCCCAGAAGGAGAGCCAGGACGGCGCAAAAAAGGCCGGACGACGTAGGGCGTCCGACTGATCCCGTCGATCTTGAAAAGACCGTCACGATGGCTCCCGTAAAAGAACCGGCTTACAGCAGCCGACGGCTCTTCGGTTCCGCCGGCTTGACCGGCACACAGACATCGCACTGGCAGACCCGGCGGAGGAACGCATAGGAATAGAGGCCGGTGTCGTGGCCGTCGCTAAACGTGAACTTCAAGGCATAGCGGCCGACCGGCTCGATATCGGTGACGGCGATGAACATGGGCACGTCGTCCGGCGTGATGCGCAACTCGCCGGTCCACTCGTCCGTACAAGCGGCGCAGGGACAATGCTGCCGGAGATAGCGGACCGGATAGATCCCCTTGTGCCCGTCGGACCATTCGATCCCCAGCACACCCTTACCCAGCCAGTCCATGTCTCTGGGTTCGACAACCGTCTGGACCATCTTCCTCCACCCTGCCTCACGACAACCGTTGCATACTATAGATGACCCCGAGCCGACTGCACAAGAACACCTCAGGTCACCGCTTCAGTTCATACGCCGGCTCGACGGCCTCCGCCGCCAGAAAATCCACCGGCGGGAGGCGTTTGCCCGCGACGACGGTGACATAGGCTTCGATGGCCGTTTCCAATTCGCTCCGCACCTGGCCGCCGGCCTTGAGCCGGTTCAACGCCTCCGGAGTCATGCGCAAGGCTTGCTGGAGAAACGCGAGGCTGCCGGGGGCAAGGAACAGATACCGCTCCGACCGGCGCCTGGTGCAGGCATCGCAGACCAGGCCCCCGGCCTGGGCCGAGAAGCGACCCGCCGTCCCCTCCCCCCGGACTTGCATGTCCTGGCCGCAGGCGGCGCAATGGTCGGTTTGGGGCCGGAACCCGGTCAGGCCCAGAAGCTTGATCTGAAACAGGAGCGTGGTCAGAGCAGGATCGTGCCCTTCGTTGAGCGAACGGAAGCCCCGCAAGAGCGTGTCGAAGATTTTCGGCGCCGGATCCCCGTCCGCGGTGATGGCGATGACCAGGTTGGCCATGCGAGCCGCCCCAGCCATCAAGGCCAGGTCCTCGCGCAAGGCCGGGAAGGTCTCCTTGATGTCGGCCTGCGACACGCGGTGGAGCGTGTCGTTGGGTTTCTCGAACAAGTTCAGGTCGCAGGATACGAACGGCTCCAGGGCGCTGCCGAAGCGGCTTTTCATCCGCCGCGCGCCGCGCGCGACCCCGCGCAGCTTGCCGAACCGGAGGGTGTAAAACGTGACGATCCGGTCGGCCTCGCCCCACTTGCGACTCTTGAGCGTAATGGCCGTGGTCTTCAGCAGCGGCATGAATGCAACAAGGCCATGGGCAAGAGGCGATGGGCGATAGGCAATAGGGAACCCATAGCCCATTGCCCATTGCCTTCTCTATAGCCCATAGCCCAACGCCTCTTCACTTGAGGTGTTCGATGAGCGCGGTCGCCAGGGCGAGATAGATGGTGATGCCGGTGATGTCATTGGCCGTCGTCACGAAGGGACCGGCCGCCACCGCCGGGTCCACGCCGATGCGCCTGAGCACCACGGGCATGATCGTGGCCATGCTTGTCGAGACGAGGAACGCGATCATCAAGGAGACGCCGACCACCATACCGAGGAACCCCTGGTCGTGCCAGGCCCAGCCGACCCCGGTCAGGATGAGGCCGCAGGCGAGCCCCAGCAGCAGCCCGATCCGGACCTCGCGGAAGAAAACCTTCCACACGTCGGTCAACTCGATCCGGCCGGTCGCCAAACCGCGAATGATCAGAGTCGAGGACTGTAGCCCCACGTTCCCACCCATCGCGGCGATGACCGGGATGAAGGTGACGATGGCCACGACTTCCTGGATGGTGTAGCGGAACCACCAGAGGATCGCGCCGGAAACCAGGCTGCCGATCAGGTTCGTAAAGAGCCAGGGCAGGCGCGAGCGGGCCGCATCCAGGCTGGAGGACGTCATCAACGTGTCCTCCTCGGCGGCGCCGGCCATCTTGAGCATGTCCTCCGTGGCCTCTTCGCGGATGACGTCCACCACGTCGTCCACCGTGATGATCCCCACCAGCGTGTTGTCTTTCTCGACCACCGGAATGGCCAAGAGGTTATAGCGGGCGACCTGGCGGGCCACTTCTTCCTGGTCCACGTCCACCGCGACGCTCAACACGTCGGTCGCCATGATGTTCTTAAGCGGCGTGGCGGGCGGGACCGTCAGCAATTGGCGGAGGGACAGGACGCCCACCAGGCGATCCTCCTTGTCGGTCACGTAGATGTAAAAGACCATCTCCGCATCGGTGGCGTGCTGGAGGCGTCGGATCGCTTCCTGGGCGGTCGCGTCTTCGGGCAGGGAGAAAAACTCCGTGGTCATGATGCCGCCGGCTGTATCCTTCGGATACTTCAGCAGGTCGGCGATTTCCGTGGAGTCCTCCGTCTTCATCAACGTGAGGATCTCCTTGGCCTGCTCTTCCGGCAACACGCCCAGGATGTAGGCCACATCGTCCGGGCCGAGGTCCTTGAGCAGCCAGGCCACGTCGGAAGCCGGCATGTCCGTCAGCACCTGCTGGATGCTGTCCGCATCCAGCTCGCTCAGGACCTTGCCCCGTTCCGATTCCCCGCGCACCAGCTCGTACACGGTGCGCTTGTCCTTGGGCGTGGACAGGTGGGCGATCACCTTGGCGATGTCGGCCGGGTGCATCCGGCCCAGCATCTTGCCCAAATTGGTGATGGCCCCGCGGCGGAGCAGACGCTGGCAGGACGCCAGCACGAGGTCGAACTTCGTTTGGCCCTTCTCCGGGGTTTCCTTGGAGAGGTCCTTCAACGGGTCCTTCTCGATCTGTCGTATCCGTTCGGCCGGTTGCATGCCTTCCGTCTTTCAAGTTTTCAGTTTTGAATTTTTAATTTTCAGTTTCCGGAGAGGCCGATAACTAAAAATTTAAAACTCAAAATTTAAAACTTCGACACTCAATATCCTAGTTCCGTCAGCATCTGTTCGTCTTCGCGCCAGGCCTCCCGCACCTTGACCCAGAGCTGCAAAAAGACCTTCATCCCGAAGAGCCGCTCCATCTCGATCCGCGCCTCGGTGCCGATCTCTTTCAGCCGCTCCCCGTGCTTCCCGATCACGATGGCCTTCTGCGACTCCCGTTCCACCAGCACCGAGGCCGCAATGCGGGCGAGCTTCCCTTCCTCGACGAACTGCTCGATCTCGACCGCCACGGCATACGGCACCTCCTGGCGGGTGTGCAGGAGAATCTTCTCGCGCACGAGGTCGGCCGCCAAAGCCCGCATCGTCTGGTCGGTCACCACATCTTCCCCATACAGCGGCTCGCCCTCCGGCAGGACTTTCACGGTCAGGTCCAGCAGCCGGTCGACGTTCAGGCCGGTCAGGGCCGACAGGGGGACCACTTCCGCCCAGGGCAACATGGTCCGGTAGGATTCGATGAGCGGCAACACGCGGGACTTGTTCACCACATCCACCTTGTTGATCAGGAGAAACACCGGAATGCCGCTCGCCGCGATCGACTCCCGGACCTGCTCGATCACCAGGCGATCCGCCGCGCCGGGAGGAGCGGTGGCATCCACCACCACGTAAGCCATGTCCGCCTCCCGCAGGGTTTCGAGCGCCGTCCGAACCATTCGCTTGTTGAGCTGATGTTGCGGCTTGTGCAAGCCGGGCGTGTCCAAGAGGACGATCTGCGCCTCGGGATGATGGACCACGCCCAAGATGCGGGTACGGGTCGTCTGGGGCTTGTCCGACACGATCGCGATCTTCTCCTTGAGGAGCGCGTTCAGCAGCGTGGACTTCCCCACGTTCGGCCGCCCGATGATGGCGACCATTCCCGATTTCATCGCCCGCGCACTTTCTTCCGACACATCAGACGGCATTCGCTCTCACCCCTCCCGCTCGCACCCGCTCACTTAGCCTTCTTCGGCTCGTCCCTCTTGGGCTCTTCCACGACCTGAAAGACCGTTTCCCCTTTTCGGACGAAACCCAGCCGCTCCCTGGCCACGGCCTCGATCCGCGCCGGGTCCTGTTGCAGGCGAGTGACCTCGGTTCGCAGCTCGGCATTGGCGCGTTCCATTTCGTGGATCTCCTGCTCCAACCCCCTGGCATGATCCTGCATCTTCAGATATTTCAGAAGGCCCATCTCGCTGAACATGAACGAGACCGCCAGGACCGCTCCGACGAGGCCCCCGGCCACCCACAAGATCCGCCGCAGGGCGCGCTGCCGCCGCTGCTTGACGGTCTGGCTACGGTTTCGCCTTGTCAACACGTCCTACCCCTCGACACCACGTCATGCAAGTCTGCGCAGCTAGGCTCTCGGCTGACGAAGCGCGTTCCGCCCGGGATAGACGGCCTCGGCGCCCAGTTCCTCTTCGATCCGCAGCAGTTGGTTATATTTGGCCACCCGGTCCGTCCGCGACAAGGAGCCAGTCTTGATCAGCCCCGTGTTCAGTGCGACGGCGACGTCCGCGATCGTGGTGTCCTCCGTCTCGCCGGACCGATGCGACACCACGGCCGTATAGCCCGATCGCTTCGCCAGCTCGATCGCCTCCAGCGTCTCGGTCAGCGTGCCGATCTGGTTCAGCTTGATCAAAATCGAATTGCCGATGCCTTCCTTGATGCCCTTCGCAAAAATCTCCACGTTGGTGACGAAGATGTCGTCACCCACCAACTGCACCCGCTTGCCCAGCCGCTCGGTGAGCATGCACCAGCCCTTCCAGTCCAACTCGCTCAACCCATCCTCGATGGAGAGGATCGGATAGTGTTCCAGCAGTCGCCCGTAGTATCGGATCATGTCTTCGGACGACCGCTCCGGCTGTTTTTCTGCCTCCAGCCGGTAGCGGCCCTTCTCATAGAACTCGCTGGCCGCCGCATCGAGCGCCAAGGCGATATCCTTGCCCGGCCGATAGCCGGCCGCTTCGATCGCCTGCACGATGAGGCTCAACGCCTCCTCGTTCGAGCTCAGATCAGGCGCAAACCCGCCCTCGTCGCCCACCGCCGTGTTGAGCCCCCGCTTCTTCAACAAGGCCTTGAGCGTATGAAACACCTCCGTCGCCATGCGGAGCGCCTCGCTGAACCGCCTGGCGCCGACCGGCATGATCATGAACTCCTGCAGATCCAGGCGATTGTCGGCATGGGCCCCGCCGTTGATGATGTTCATCATGGGCACCGGGAGCACCCGCGCGTTCGCGCCTCCCAGATACCGATACAGGGGCTGCGACGACTCCACCGCCGCCGCGCGCGCCACGGCCAGACTCACGCCCAGAATGGCATTGGCCCCGAGACGGCTCTTGGCTTTCGTGCCGTCCAGCGCGATCATCGCCCGATCCACGGCGGCCTGATCAAAGGCCTCCATGCCCAGCAGGTGCGGCGCGATAGCCTTGCTGATGTTGGCCACCGCCTTGGAGACGCCCTTCCCCATCCAGCGCTTCTTGTCGCCGTCCCGCAGCTCGATGGCTTCCTTCTCGCCGGTGGAGGCCCCGGACGGCACCGCCGCCCGCCCCCGCGCGCCGCTCTCCAAGACCACGTCCACTTCCACCGTAGGATTCCCGCGAGAATCCAGAATTTGCCGCCCCTTGATCTCCCGAATCGCGCTCATGCTCCCCCTCTCAGGCTGCTGAAAAAGGCCCCCAACTTCGTTCTCGGCTCGACAAAATTCTCAACGGCGGACCCGGCCGGCTCACCATCTCGCCGGCGCGCACAAGCGTGGCGCTCCTTATTCGTCGCGCCGTGCGCCCCCAGAGGGTACGCCTCCGGTTTTCTCTCGCCTGCGGCCTCGTTGGCCGCCTTTTTGAGCAACCTGTCCGACCCCAGAACGCAAATTCATACCACCTCTACTTTGCCGCAAAGTCGAACACAGGTGTTTGGAGAATTCGTGAGGGCGACCGCTGCTCCCACACGGTCTTCTGTAAATGCTCAACCGTTTCAGGGCTATACAACCGCTCCCCACATTGCTCGCAGACCTTGGCCGGCACGTGCTCGACAACCACCAATTTCTCATCTAGCTGAATCGTATACGTCACCATCTGCTCATTCATCGGTGATCCACACAGATCGCACTTCATATCATGCCTTCCTCACCTTGAACTCGATCCAAAAAACAGGATCTGGCTCATAGACGGTAATGATTTTCACACGGGGCCTACTTGGGTCACTGCACTAAACATGAACCGGACGGCCCATGTTCGTCATTCCGAAAATCAAACAACTTGGACCGTATTTGTCTTCTGGATAGACCTCAATGATCTCGCCGGCCGCAATCGCTTCTCGTAACTCCTGCACGGAAATGTGGCGAATGATGGTTTGATCAACAGCGTGCCGGGAAAACTCAAAATTCCCCTGTGCAACTCTCCTCTGAATCTCATCGATCAATGAGCGTCATCTCCCGCGAATCCAGAATCTGCGCCCCCTGATCTCCCAAATCACGCTCACGCCGCACTCCAAGTCTAAAAGCCGTCCAAATCTGAACACCTCCCCACCTTCTCTTCCTCAAGGATGTAGCTGGGCTGCTTTCACCTGCGCGCGTCCAACGAGGGCCTTCTGAGGCCGCGCGTTGCGCGAGCAAAGAAAGCAGCCCAGCTTCACCCTGCCAGCTTCTTCTTCAACAATTCATTCACCTTGCCTGGATTCGCCTTGCCACCGGACGCCTTCATCACCTGCCCGACGAAGAAGCCCAGCACTGTGTCCTTGCCGCTCCGGTACTGTGCCACCTGGGCCGGATTCTTCGCCATGACCTCGTCGATGATTTTCTCCAACGCCCCTTCATCGGACACCTGCGTCAGGCCCTTCTCCTTCACGATCTGCTCCGGCGTCTTGCCGCCGGCCGCGCCCGAATAGACTTCGGGGAAAATGTCCCGGGCCACTTTCAGACTGATCGTCCCCTTGTCCACCAACTGCAGCAGGCTCACGAGTCGCTCCGGGCTCACCGGGGAAGAGGCGGCCGAACAACCGGCATTGTTCAGCTCGCGCAGCAATTCGCCCATGACCCAGTTGCTCACGATCTTGGGCTGGTTGTGCAACGTCACGCAAGCCTCGAAGTAATCGGCCAGCGCCTTGGAAGTCGTCAACACGCCGGCGTCGTAGTCCGGCAAACCATAGTCGGTCACAAACCGCTTCTGCCTGGCTTCCGGCAATTCCGGCAAGGTCCTGCGCAGGTCGTCGATCCAGTCCTGGGCAAGATCCAGCGGCACGAGATCGGGGTCCGGGAAGTACCGGTAGTCGTGCGCTTCTTCCTTGCTGCGCATCGTGGCGGTGACGCCCTTGTCCACGTCCCACAGCCGGGTCTCCTGCTGAATCTTGCCGCCCTCGTTCAGCACCTTGGTTTGCCGCTTGATCTCGTACTCGATCGCGTCCTTCACGAACTTGAAGGAGTTGATGTTCTTCATCTCGACTTTCGTCCCGAAGGCCTGCTGCCCGACCGGCCGGAGCGACAGATTCGGCTCGCACCGGAGACTGCCCTGTTCCATGTTGCCGTCGCAGACGTCCAGATACATGAGGATGTCGCGCAGCATCTTAAGGTAGGCCACCACTTCGTCGGCCGAGCCCATGTCCGGTTCAGTCACGATTTCCAGCAACGGGGTGCCCGCCCGATTCAGGTCCACCAGACTCACGGCACGGTTGTCCCCGTCATGGACGTTCTTCCCGGCGTCCTCCTCCAAATGCGCGCGGCGGATACGGATCGGCTTCCGGCCCTCGCCGACCGGCACCTCCACGACGCCGTTCTCGCAGATCGGGGCTTCGTACTGCGAGATCTGGTAGCCCTTCGGCAAGTCGGGATAAAAATAGTTCTTGCGCGCGAAGCGGTTCTTCGACCGGATGGCGCAGTTCAAGGCCAGCCCGGCCCGGACCGCCATTTCGACGGCCATCCGATTGATCACCGGCAACGTGCCCGGCATCCCCAGACAGACCGGACAAGTCTGCGTATTGGCCGGCAGGCCGAAGTCCGCCCCGCACGCGCAGAACATTTTCGACTTCGTCAGGAGCTGGGCATGCACTTCCAGCCCGATGACGACTTCGTAGGCCTGGCCTGCGTTATTCATGGCGGTTCCTCGCGAAATCGCGCAGTCGCATGGCGAGACGGGCGCGTGGAACCGCGAGGGAGAGAGGCGTACTCCCTGGAGTACGTTGACCGACTGAGCGGCGAGCCCGCCCGCCTGCACGCTGCGGAGCCCGCGTGCAGGCTTGTCGCAGCCGCGAATCCGCGATTGCAGCAGAAGCGTTCATGAATAACGCGGGCCGAGTCACGCCTTCTTCTCTCCCGACAGCCGTTCCCGTTCGCGCCGCATGGCGTCACGACCGGCCTCGAAGGCATCGGCCAGTACGGACTTCTTCTCCTGGACGAACTCACGTCCCTTGTCCACGGCCTTATCCACGGACTCCCCGGCCCGCTCGGCCAGGTCCCGCAAGTTCTCCTCGGCCTTCCGCGCATACCCGCGCAGTTGTTCGCGCGACTCGCGGCCGGACTGAGGCGCCAACAAGAGCGCCGTCGCGGCGCCCATCAAGGCCCCGCTCAAAAATGCCAACACCACCGTACCCGGTGAAAACCCTCTGTCATCGTCCGCCATTGGAATGCCCTCCTTCTCCATGCAACTGATTCTTGACCACCGCCGAGGCCGCCCTGATCCCCGCCACCATACTGGCCAGGCTCATCAGTAACGTACCGCCCTTGCCCCGGACGGTTTGGTGCACCTGTTGCACCGTTTCTCCCACCTCGCCCACTGCGTGGAGCAACACCGAAGCGTGCTCGACGCCGTCGCGCGCCTGATCCGCCAGGTTATTCACATTCTCCGCCATGACACGCAGGTCGCGCAGCAACGGCGGCAACTCGGCATTCAGCCGGACCAGCAGTTGCTGCGATTCCGCGATGGTTTTCCTGAGCTGCGCGACGAGGGGCACAAGCACGCCCACCAGCACCGCAAAGGACACCGCCACCAGTACCACCGCCGCATCGACCATCATGTTCGCCTCCTCACCGGTGGACAGGCTGTCCGCCCGGCACGTTCGACCGTTTGCTCATGCTACCTGACCGTGGACCGCTTCTTGTGCCAGTCGGTCGCCTGTTCATACGCATAGGCCCCGCGCAGGACTGTTTCTTCCTCAAAAGGCCGCCCGATGAGTTGCAGACCGATTGGCAGGCCCGTCTTGCTGAACCCGCAGGGAATCGAAATGGCCGGGTTCCCCGCCAGGTTGACCGAGATCGTGTAGATGTCCGACAGGTACATCTGAAGCGGGTCCTCGCTCTTCTCACCCAACTTGAAGGCCGGGGTCGGCATGACGGGGGTCACGATCAAGTCCACCTCGCAAAAAGCCGCCTCGAAATCCTGTCGAATCAGCGTCCGCGCCGCCTGGGCCTTCGCATAATAGGCGTCGTAATAGCCGGCGCTGAGGGCATAGGTGCCCAGCATGATCCGCCGCTTCACCTCCGGACCAAACCCCTCCTGCCTGGTCTTCATGTACATCTCCAGGAGGGTTTTGTTCTGTTTCGAGCGCAGCCCATACTTGACGCCGTCGTAGCGCGCTAGGTTCGAACTGGCCTCGGCCGTGGCGATCAGATAGTAGGTCGCCACCGCCGCGTTGGTGGTGGGCAACGCCACGTCCTTGATCTCCCCACCCAACGTCTTGAGTTCCTCCACCGCCGCCATCACCGCCTGTTCCACTTCCGGATCCAGCCCTTCCGCGAAGTACTCCCGGGGCACGCCGATTCTCAGCTTCTTTACGTCCTTTTTCTTGAGCGCCTTGGTGTAATCCGGCACCGGCAGGTTGGCCGAGGTCGAATCCCACGCATCGTGGCCGGCAATCACGTTCAACAGCATGGCCGCATCGGCCACATCCTTGGTGATGGGCCCGATCTGATCCAACGAGGACGCAAAGGCCACGAGCCCATAGCGGGATACGCGGCCGTAGGTCGGTTTCAACCCGACGACACCGCAGCAGGCGGCGGGCTGCCGGATGGACCCGCCGGTGTCCGATCCCAGCGCCGCCACGCATTCGTCCGCGGCCACCGCCGCGGCGGACCCGCCGCTCGATCCACCCGGAACCGCGCTCAGGTTCCAGGGATTGCGGCTCGGCCCGAAGGCCGAGTTCTCGGTCGACGAGCCCATGGCAAATTCGTCCAGGTTCGTCTTGCCGAGCAACAGGTAGCTCTGGCCGCGCAGCCGTGCGATTGCCGTCGCGTCGTAGGGCGGCACGAAAGTGGCCAACATCCTCGATGCGCAAGTCGTCAGCACGCCTTGCGTGCAGATATTGTCCTTGATCGCCAGGGGCATGCCCATCAGCGGCATCGTCCGACGCCAGCCCTTGAGCTTCTGGTCTAGCGCCTCGGCTTGGACCATGGCCGCATCCTTGATCTGGGAGATATAGGCCTTGACCTTCGGCTCCACCTGATTGATACGCAGGGTATAGGCGCGCACGATCTCGGCCGCAGTCACTTCGCCCTTGCCGAAAGTATCCGACAGTTCGCGCAGCGTCAGTTTGTGCAATGCCATCTTAGAAACCGTGACACGTAATGAGTGACGCGTGACGGGAGAGCGTCACTTGTTGACAATGCGATTTTTTCCGTCCACCAGGATGATCCGGGGCGCGTGCCGCTTGATCTCATCCTCCGCGTAATACTCGTAGCAGAAGATAATGATCTGGTCCCCCACCGCCCCCTTCCGCGCCGTCGGACCGTTCAAGACGACCTCGCCGCTTCCCCGCTTCCCGGCCATCGCATAGGTGGTGAACCGTTCCCCGTTGTTGAGGTTCGAGATCACGATGGCCTCATAGGGCAGAATGCCGGCCGCGTCCAGGAGGTCCTCGTCCACCGTCAAACTGCCCTCGTAATCTAGACAGGCCTCGGTCACGGTCGCCCGATGTATCTTCGCTCGCAGCATTTGTCGAAACATATTTTAACCTCGTGACGCGTGACGCGTGACCCGTGACGCGCATGGCAGGAGCCGGACATTCGGCAACCTGTCACCCGTCACTTGTCACCCGTCACTCAGGTTTCATTGATGATCTTCGGCACGGCGAAATGTCCCGCCTCGCTCTCCGGCGCATTGGCCATGGCCTTTTCAACCGGCAGACTCGGACGCGACTTGTCCTCGCGAAACACGTTGACCTGCTCCAAGACCGTGGCGGTCGGCTCCACCCCGTCGGTCTTCAGCGTCTTGAGTGTTTCAATATACGTCAGAATGCTGCTCAATTGCTTGCTGAAGGCCTCGGTCTCGGCCTCGGCAATCTCCAGCCGCGCCAGCCGCGCCACGCGTTCGACTTCTTGTTTGCTGATTTGCATGGAACCTCTCCAGGCTATGGGCACGAGGCGATGGGCTATGGGTTTGGAATAAGTCACCTATAGCCTATCGCCCATTGCCTGTTCTTTTATTCCACCGTCACGCTCTTCGCCAGATTCCTCGGCTGATCCACGTCGGTCCCCCGCAGGACCGCGATGTGGTAGGCCAACAGTTGCAAGACCACCGTGAACAGGATCGGCGTGAGCAACGCTGGCACCTCGGGGATCGTAAAGACCGCGTCCGCCACATTCCCAAGATCGCGTTCCCCCTCGCTCACCAAGGCGATGACGGGCGCGTTGCGGGCCTTGACCTCCATCAGGTTGCTGACCGTCTTCTCATAGAGACGGTCGCAAGGCGCCAGCACCACCACCGGCATGTCTTCGTCGATCAGCGCGATCGGACCGTGTTTCATTTCCCCGGCTGCATAGCCCTCCGCGTGGATGTACGAAATCTCCTTGAGCTTGAGCGCGCCTTCCAGCGCGATCGGGTAATTGATGCCCCGCCCCAGGTAGAGAAAATTCCGCTTCGTATAGTACCGCTTGGCGATGGCGGCGATTTCCGCCTCGCGTTTCAAGATGCGCTCCACCAGCATCGGCAGGGCTACGTACCGATCCAGCCACACCCGACCGTCATTGGCGTTGAGGACGCCGCGCACGCGGGCCAGGTGCAGAGACAGCAGGTAGAGTGCCGTCAACTGCGCGGTGAAGGCCTTGGTGGAGGCCACGCCGATCTCCGGGCCGCAGTGTGTGTAGAACACGCCGTCGGACTCGCGGGCCAACGTGCTGCCGACGACATTCACAATCGACACCACGCGCGCCCCTTTGGCCTTGGCCTCGCGGGCCGCCGCCAGCGTGTCCGCCGTTTCGCCGGACTGCGAGATCGTGACGAAGAGGTCGTCTTTCTCGACCAAGGGGTCGCGGTACCGGAACTCCGAGCCGATGTCCACCTGCACCGGCGTCCGGACCATTTCCTCCAGCAAGTACTTGCCCACCAAGCCGGCATGCCACGACGTCCCGCAAGCCACGATCCAGATACGCCCCACCTCGGCAAACTGCTTGGAGGTCAACCCGATATCGGGCAAGTCCGCCTCGCCGGTTTCACGGGTGTAGCGCCCGCGCAGGGTGTCCCGGATCGCCTGCGGCTGCTCGTGGATCTCTTTCAGCATGAAGTGCGGGTAGCCGCTCTTTTCCGCCGCCGCCGCATCCCAGGTGATCTTCGTCACCGCCCGCGTCACGGCCCGCCCCCCGGCGTCCGTGATTCGGACCTCCGAAGCTGTCACCACCGCCATGTCGCCTTCTTCCAGATAGGTCACATCCCGCGTATGCGCGAGCATCGCCATCACGTCGGAGGCCACCAGCACGGCGCCAGCCGTCCGACCGATCACCAGCGGACAGCCCGACCGCGCCGCCACCAGTCGGTCCGGCTCGCTTTCGCAGATCGCTGCAATGGCGTAACTCCCCCGGATTTCCTCGGTCGCAGTGCGCACGGCCTCCGCCAGCGTCCGATACCGCTTCAGGTTCCTCCCGATCAAGTGCGCCACCACTTCCGTATCGGTCTCGGACTCGAAGCGATAGCCGTCCTTTTGGAGTTGCTGCCTAAGGGGCAGATAGTTCTCGATGATCCCGTTGTGCACCAACACGCAGCCCCCGGAACGGTGCGGGTGGGCGTTCTGCTCGGACGGCTTGCCGTGGGTCGCCCAGCGCGTATGCCCGATGCCGACGGTGCCGTGCAGCGACCGTTCAGCCAGCGCCTTCTCAAGATTGGCCAGCTTCCCCACACTGCGCCGCACCTCGATTTTGCCGTCCTGAATCACCGCAATGCCGGCCGAGTCGTAGCCCCGGTATTCAAGCCGTTTCAGGCCATCCAACAGGATCGGCACCGCCTCCTGGCTCCCGACATATCCGACGATTCCGCACATAGTTCGTTCAGTCCTTTGTCTTTCGCCTAATCGTATCGCCCTTCGTGAGGCGTGAGGGGTGAGGCGCGAGGGGTTGGGGCTTCACCTTACGTTTCACGCCCGACGTCTCACGGTCTTTTCCGGCTTGCATGGCCCGCTGACGGGCCGCCCATCCTGGACGGTTCACCTGTGCGGCGCGCGCAACCGCCAGCGCATCCGCCGGCACGTCGTCTGTAATCGTGGAGCCCGCTCCCACCACCGCGCCCCGCCCCACCGTCACCGGCGCGACGAATTGGGTGTCGCTGCCGATAAACACGCCGTCCTCGATCACGGTCTCGTGCTTGCGAACCCCGTCGTAGTTGCAGGTGATCGTGCCGGCCCCGATGTTGACTGCCTTGCCGACTGTGGCGTCCCCCAGGTAGCTGAGGTGATTGGCCTTGGACCCCTCGCCCAATTCCAGGCTGTCGGCAATCCGGCTGTGAGACCGGACGATGCAATCTTCGCCGATGCTCGTCTTCCCCTCCAGCGTCACCTGGGGATACAACACCGTGTCCCGCCCGATCTGCACGTCGGCATCGATCCAGGTCGTGCCCGGATCGTGCAGCGTGACGCCCGCTTCCATCCAGTACAGGCAGCGCTGCCGCCGCACGACCGTTTCGGCTGCCGCCAGTTGCTGCCGCGTGTTGATTCCCAGACACTCCTCGGCGTCCGGCGCAACCATGGCCGAGACCGTGAGCCCCCGTTCGACCGCCAAGCCGACGATGTCGGTCAAGTAATATTCCTTCTGCGCGTTCTGTGGTTGCAGCTTGTCCAGCGTTTCGAACAGGAACGGACCGTCCACTACGTAGGTCCCCACGTTGATCTCGCGCAGCTTCGACTCGGTTGGCGTGGCGTCCCGATCTTCCACGATCCGGCGCACCCGGCCGTTATGGCCTGGCGCCGTAGCACGGACGATGCGCCCATACCCTCGCGGGTCGTCCAACATCGTCGTCAGGATCGTGACCGTCGCCCGTTCGGTCTCGTGCAGCCGCACCAGAGCCCGCACCGTCGCCTCCGTCAACAGCGGCGTGTCCCCGTTCAGGATCACGTACGCCGACGCCGGCCCGCCGCGCGCTCGGCTCATTACAAGCCGCGCCTGCATGACCGCATGACCGGTCCCCAGTTGTTCCTTCTGCTCGGCGATCAGGATCGGCGGCGCTTGAAAACCGCGCGGCTTGACGTAGGCTGTCACGCCCTGTCCGCGAGCCGCTGTTCCACGCATGCCGGCCAGGCGGGAATGCACCGCATACTGCGCCTCGATGACCGCTTTTACCTGTTCCCCCTGATAGCCCACGACCACCGTCACGCCTTCGCTGGACAGCCGCTCCGCCAAGTCGACGGTGTAGAGCATCATCGGCCGGCCGGCGACCGGATGCAGCACCTTGGCCAGCTTGGACTTCATCCGCTGGCCAAGCCCTGCCGCCATCACGACCGCGCCAAGGCCCTTGATCGGAGACTGTGTGATTTGACGATCGGGCAATTGATTCATTACGAGCCCACCATCAACACATCGACCATCATGCCATCAAGAAATTCCGATGTCATGCGATGGGCACTTCCATACCGGAGCGTTGTGCCGCCGGCCTCGGCGACGCGGCGTCAACCGCCGGCGGCGAGTAGAGGCCGCCGGAGACGATCAACTTCATGGCCTCTTCCACGCTGATCTCCAGAGGCATCACCTCTTTCTCCGGGACGAGCAAAAAATATCCGGAGGTCGGGTTGGGCGACGTGGGTACGTAGACATTGACCAGCGGGTCGGGAGACAGATCCTGCACTTCCCCTTTCGTCACGCCCGTCACAAAGGCAAAGCAGTAGTGGCCATCCTTCGGAAACTGGATCAACACCACCCGATTGTATTTTCCCTTGTCCTTGAACGACAGAATGTCCATCATGGATTTGATCGTCGCGTAGATGCCGCGGACGACCGGCACCCGATGCAGCCAGTCCTCCCAGAGCTTGACGATCCGGCCGCCGATAAAGTTCGTCGCCAGCAGACCCGTCGTGAAAATCAGCAGGATCAGGGTCAGAATGCCGAGCCCCGGAACGTAGTAGGCGGGGGTGACAAATTTCGCCAGCACGTCCCCCAAAATCCCATCCACCGTCACGAACAGGGTCTTGAGGATCAGGACCGTTCCCCAGATCGGGATAATGACGAGCAGCCCCGTCAGAAAGTACCGTTTTAGAGAGGCTTTGAGTGTTTTGACCATGACAATCCCAAGAACCGTTTTATAATACAGTCTTTATCAGGGCGTCGCAAGCCTTTTCTTGCTATTTTCAATGACTTGGACTAGGATCGCCCCTCTGGTTAGGCTCGTTTTAAGAGGGATAAATGGGGCGTCTGACAAGAGACGGACAGAAAGGACGCCGAGGCGTCCTGATCACCTTCGAGGGGGTTGAGGGAAGCGGAAAGTCGACCCAGTGCGCAAGACTCGCCACGCTCCTTCGGGAAGACGGCTGCCGCGTCGTGGAAACTCGTGAACCAGGCGGCACGCCCCTCGCCGAACGCATTCGCTCCCTCCTGCTCACCGGCCCTTCGAAACCGTCCTCAGTCTCGGCCGAGCCGATCGATCCGCGCTGCGAAGCGCACCTCGTGCTTGCTTGCCGGAGCCAACACATGGCCCAAGTGATCGAGCCCGCGCTTAGAGAAGGCGCCGTGGTTTTGTGCGATCGATTTGTAGACTCCACCCTCGCCTACCAGGGCTATGGGCGCGGGCTGGACATCAACACCCTGCTCAACCTGAACCGCTTTGCCACGCAAGGGCTGGCGCCGGACCTGACGCTGCTCTTCGATCTTCCCGTTGCAACCGGACTCTCACGACGCCGACGAGAGCGCGGGGTCGCGTTGAACCGGATGGACCGCGAAACTCGACGTTTTCACGAACGCGTCCGAAGAGGCTTTCTCGACCTGGCCGCCCGCCATCCACGCCGGATCAAAGTGCTTGACGCAAGCCCTCATCAGGACCTCATCGCAGCAACGGTCGCGGGAACCGTCACCCGGTTCCTCAAGAGGCATGACGGATAACGCATGATGAGTCCCTCTCTCAGCTACGCCCTGTTCGTTACCCATGACGCATCACGCATGACACATCACGCATCAGAGGTTCGGTGACCATGCCCTTCAACGATCTCATCGGACACGAGAGGCCCAAAGCCATCCTCAAGGCGTCGATCCTGCACGACCGGGTGGCGCACGCGTACCTGTTCCACGGAGAAGACGGGATCGGCAAGCGGTTGGCCGCCATGCGGTTCGCCCAGGCCGTCAACTGCGATACCGACTACGGACCGGACGGACCCGACGCCTGCGGCACATGCCAGTCGTGCTGCCAGATCGAGGCTCACACCCATCC
>JACQCB010000059.1 GCA_016201805.1 Nitrospirota bacterium
AGCCTCATGCTCAACGCCGACGGGCACCTCACGGAATGCACGACCAGCAATCTGTTTTTCCTGCGCGAGGGACGCCTCTGCACCCCCTCGGTGACCTGCGGCATCCTGGACGGTATTACCCGCGAAGTCGTGCTGACCCTGACTCGTGAAAACGGGATACCGATCGAGGAGGGCTGTTACCACCCGGACACCTTGCGTCAGGCCGAGGAGTGCTTTCTGACCAACACCTCGATGGAAATCATGCCGGTGCGCACCCTCGACAATCATCCGATCGGCTCAGGCCAGCCCGGCCCTGTGACCCTGCAACTCCGCAGGATCTTCCAGACCAACCTCGCACGATTCCTCACCTCTTAGGCCGGCCGCCGGCCCCGATTGCGTCACAGCCGGCTCGTCATTCAAGTCGCAGAGAAATCATCCGATACCACAAGTGGTTTATCAATTGTGCCACGCAGTCCGATAAGCCCTCCTCTCAAACCCGTGAAGTTGTCGGCTGCTCGGTGGGACGACGCTATGGCTTACAGCATGGACATACCCACCTATCGACAGACTCTTCGTCCGGCTCTGCAGCCTCTTCTCGTCGCCGGCACGTTGGCTGTTCTCCAGGTCTTCGCTACAGCCTTTCCACTGGAGGCCCGGGGCGAGATCTACCGCTACGTGGATCGGCAGGGTACGGTCCACTTCACCAATGTCCCCACCGATCCACGGTTCAAAAAAATCGTTCCCGGGTCCCCCGCGCTTCGCCTGCAGGCGCACCTGCGCGATCTCGAAGGCACGATCGCGCGTCACTCGCAGCGACATCGTCTGGACCCGGCCTTGCTCCGCGCGGTCATCAAGGCGGAATCGGGCTTCGATCCGACCGCAGTCTCAAGGGCCGGCGCGATCGGCCTCATGCAGCTCATGCCGCTGACGGCCGTGCAGTTGGATGTGCGCGATTCCTACAACCCGGAGGAGAATATCGGCGGGGGCGCTCGCTACTTACGCTATCTGCTGGATCGCTTCCAGGGCAACTTGACGTTGGCCTTGGCGGCCTACAATGCCGGCGAACATGCGGTGGATCGTTACCAGGCGGTGCCGCCCTTCGACGAAACCAGGCTCTATGTGGCCAAAGTCCTTCGCTTCTATCGAACCTACTTACTCGACGAACGTCCCGGATCCTACGGCCAAGGGCGCCCCTCGGCCGACAGGCTCACGCCCCTCTCCCGCCCGATCCGACCGCAGCCCGTCGCATCCTGGCCGGTTTCAAGCCGGTAACCGCCGCGTGGTGCTCCAGTTGGCTGTGCTGATTCCACCCCGGACGTTTCTTGTCCGGACAATCGGCCCGATAATGGGCTCCCACGCTGTTCTCCCTCCACAACGCCGCTTCGGCAATGCATCGGGCCACCTGCACCATGTTCTTCACTTCCAAGTTGAGCCTGGTCCCGAAGGGTCGCGCGACCACCCGTTCCCACCGTGAGAGCTGCGCGGTCGCGCTGACCAAGGATTCGCGGGTCCGCACCAACCCCACCTTCCCCCACATCAGCCGGCGCAACGAACTGCGGAGTTTGTCGGCATCGTCCAACACGCCCAGCGGCCCCGCATCCAACTCCCCCGCGGACGGGAGGGCCGCCACGGCCCGCCTGACACGCCCGGCGAAGGCCGTGGCGGCCAGGGCCGCGCGCGCGCCGAACACCAATCCTTCAAGCAGGGAGTTGCTGGCCAGCCGATTCGCTCCGTGCACCCCGCTACAGGCGACCTCGCCGGCCGCAAACAGACCCGGGAGACTCGTCGCCCCCTCCGTATCGGTCTTCACGCCCCCCATCATATAGTGGGCGCTGGGTGAGACCGGAATCCACTCTTCGGTGATGTCGATGTCGTAGCGGAGGCAGGTGGAGTAAATCGTCGGGAAGCGTCGCTTGATGAACTCCGCATCCAAATGCGTGACGTCCAAATAGACGTGTCTCGAACGGGTGGTCGCCATCTCGGACCAGATCGCCCGCGCGACGATATCCCGCGGCGCCAGGGTGCCGGCCGGATGGTACCGGTGCATGAAGGGTTCGCCCTTGATGTTACGGAGTTGTCCCCCTTCGCCCCGGATCGCTTCGGACAGCAAAAAAGGCGGGCTGGATGGCAGGTAGAGCGCCGTGGGATGGAATTGGACGAATTCCATGTCTTCCAGGACGGCGCCGGCTCGGAACGCCATGGCCATCCCGTCGCCGGTGGCGTTGGGCGGGTTCGTCGTCCGGGCATAGACCTGCCCGGCCCCCCCGGTGGTCAAGACCACCGCCGAGGCCGGAATCACCGCGCGGGTTCCGGTGGCCTCGTCGAGTACCAGCGCACCCCGACAGGCTCCTCCGACGACGACCAAGTCGATTGTAAAGTGGTTTTTGAGCCACTGAATCCGCTTGTGCCGGCGGGCCTGGGCCATCAAGACCCGGACCATCTCGTTGCCGGTCGCATCGCCGCGCGCGCGCAGGATCCGGCTGCGGCTGTGCGCCGCCTCGCGGGCAAAGGCGAACTTCCCGCCGACCTTGTCGAACCGGGCGCCCCAGGCAATCAACTCCTGGATTCGATCCGGCCCTTCTTCCACCAGGACCCGGACGGCCTCCTGTCGGCAGAGCCCATGCCCCGCTTTCACCGTATCCGTCAGATGGATGGCGACATCGTCCTCTTCGCTGAGAGCCACGGCGACGCCGCCCTGAGCGTAGATCGAACTGCTCTCGAGGGGATGCCCCTTGGTCAGCATCAACACGCGGCCCTGCCGGCTCAATTCGATCGCCGCGCGCAGGCCCGCCACCCCGCTCCCGATGACCAAGAAATCAGCCTCGGGCGTGGAGACTTCCCGCAACGGCATGGCGCCGGCTCTCATCCGCCCGTCCCGGTTTTCTGGGGCTCCGACGCAGGGCGACGCGTTGCCATCCCGAACGGGAGATCGCCTTCGGCGCTTTTCAGAAGAATGGACTGCATCCCCACCCAGCGGAGCATGCCATGCCCGCGCTCCCGGAGCCCGGCATCGGCCTGATTCTTTTTCCACACACCCTGCCAGTGCACGAACACATCGACCGTATCGCCGTTGATGACGATCCGCTCGACCGAGAGGTCCAGCGTGATCGTTTCGAAGGTTTGCATGTCCTTTTCGACATCAAGTTCCACCCGATCCAACAAACCGGACGGGAGCAGCAGCGCCCGGAAGCCGGACATGTCCCGCTTGACATAGGCCTGCCGCAGCCCCGCGATGGCCGTATCAATTTTCTGGTACCGCGCATGGTCGGCGGGGTACCGCGGCTCTTTACCGCCACAGCCCCCCATCGGCCCCGTGAGCAGGGCGAGTGCGACCAGTCCCAGCGGCCAGAAGAATCGACCTGGTTTCAGCATGTCTCAGTATAGGGACGGTACCGGAAGGCGTCAAGCCGGAATTCTGCCGTTCTCCGCGCTCATTCCCCTGGCATCGTTTTCTTGACAGGCTTTGCGCCCCTGTGTTACGACAACACCCTCTTAATCGCAGTATCGAACGTTGACCGCTGCGCACGGCAGGATTCGGTGCGCAGAGCGCTTCCGACGCGCAGCTTGCTTTTGACCGCCGAACCCTTGTACACTTTCTTTTTTTCAGGAGACCATGCATGGCCAGTGTGCTCAAGAAACGTAAGAAAAAGATGCGCAAGCACAAGCATAAGAAGCTGCGCAGACGGCAGAAGTTCTTGCGCCGGAGAAGCTAAAGCCCGTTCTGGAGAAAGCCGGAGGTCGACGTGACGGAGGGGAAAAAAACCCGCATCCGAGTCCGAACGGTCAACGGCATCTATGTGGGGGACTTTTTGATCCCTCCCATGCGCAATCGCGTCTCGGA
>JACQCB010000188.1 GCA_016201805.1 Nitrospirota bacterium
AGGTCTATCCCAACTGCTTCGTCGTGGGGCTCTCCGTCTCGGCCGTCCACGGCATGCCTCGCATGGGGCCGGCCTTCGGCTCGATGCTCTTGTCCGGACGCTACGGCGCCGAGTTGATCAAGAAGAAGTTGAAACAGGAGTAGGGAGCTTATAGCCGATAGCGTATGGCCGAAAAAAGAGCCTGCGGGATCGACTCCGGTTCCGCAACATCGGCTATCTGCCATAGGCCATCAGCTCTTCATTGTGATCTATGGATATTCAAGACTTCATCCTCCAGGGGGAAGGGAACGAGCAGGACAAGCGGGAGGCCTGGGACTACTTCCAGCAAGCCTACGAACGCCAGATGAAAGGCGAGTTGGAGGAAGCCGTCACCCTCTACAAACGCTCGATCGAAACCCACCCCACCGCCGAGGCCCACACCTTCCTGGGCTGGACGTACAGTTTCATGGGCAAGCTGGACGAAGCGATCGAGGAATGCCACCACGCCATCGCCATGGACCCCGAGTTCGGCAACCCCTATAACGACATCGGCGCCTATTTGATCGAACAGAACAAATTCGACGAGGCGATCCCCTGGTTCGAACGAGCCCTGCAGGCCAAGCGCTACGAGAGCCCGGCCTTCCCTCACCTGAACCTCGGACGCGTCTATGAACGCAAAGGCCAGTGGGACCAGGCCATCGACTCGTATAAGAAAGCGCTGACGCTGAACCCCGACTACGCGCTGGCCAAGCGCGCGCTGGGCCGGCTGATCGGATTACTGAATTGATAGAGGCCAAGGTTGAGGTTGAGGCTAAGTAAGATTGATCTCGCGGACGGGCTGAAGTCGATGGAGCGCTTCGACGCCTATGGCCTTCACATCCTTTGAGAACATGCCTGTCTGGAAGAAAGGGATGGAGCTAGTCGAACAAATCTACGCAATTACTGAACAACTCCCGAAAAAAGAAGACTACGGGTTGACCTCGCAGCTGCGCAGATCAGCTTTGTCGGTACCCGGAAACATTGCCGAAGGCTTTGGCCGAAAACACACGAAGGACAAACTTCGTTTTTACTACAATTCGCGCGGGTCCTTGGCAGAGACAAAAAGCCATCTCTTGTGCGGCCACGGTGTCGGATATTTTACGAACGAGCAATGTTCTCAAGTCACCCATCACATCCAAGCAACATGGAAAGAACTCAACGCGCTGATCCGTGCCCTTGAAAACCACGCTCAGCCTCAACCTTAACCTCAGCCTTATCCTATGACTATCTTGGCCGCCGTCAGCGACATCTTCTTCTACACCAAAGTCCGCGATGCCCTGCTCCCGCACGGCTACCGGCTGGAACGCATCCGCACCCAGGACGAGGTCACGACCAAAGCCGGAGCGGGTCATCCTGCCGCCATGATCCTGGACATGAACGATCTGACCCTGAACGCCTTCCAGGCCTTGGAGCAGCTCAAGGCTGCCCCACACCTACGGACGATTCCGGTCCTGGCCTTCGCCAACCATGAGGAAGTCGAGACCTGGAAGAGGGCCAGGGAGCTGGGCGTGACCAAGATCGTCTCGCGCAACGAATTCTCGGCACGAACGAGGGAACTGGTGGAAGAAGTCATCGGCCATCAGCCGACTGCCCGGCTATAGGCGATGGGCGATAGGCTATGGATTAGGAACGAACGGGTTCTCCGCCCATAGCCCATTGCCTCGCGCCTATATCCTTTGAGAAGACATGAAACAATCCCGTCTGTACGACCAGCATCTCAAGCAGGGCGCCGTCTTCGGCGAGGTGACCGGTTGGAACATGCCGGTCCATTACGGAGACCCGGTGACCGAACACCAAGCCGTGCGCCGCGGGGTGGGGCTCGCCGATCTGTCGCATCGCGGCAAGCTGCGTGTCACCGGCGAGGACCGCGTCAAGTGGCTCCAGAGCGTGATCAGCAACGACATTCTCCCGCTCACGCCGGGGCACGGCCTGTACTCCGGATTCTTGAACCACAAGGGCAAGATGCTGGCCTATTTCCGGGTCTA
>JACQCB010000023.1 GCA_016201805.1 Nitrospirota bacterium
TGCAGACAGATTCTACGACGGAGGCAGGCCTCTTTTCAATCCTTCGTCAAATTCTCGCGTTCGTTACCTTCTTCTTTCTTTTGGCGAAATTCCACGGCGCACGATAAAAAAGGCGGGAAAACTCAGATGGGGAAGTTCTGGGCCATCTCGTTGCTTTTTGCTGGTCTGTATGCTATGATGATAATATGGGAATACAGACAGCGCCGGAACTCAGCCAGCTTCGCAAGAGATTAATCGAGCTCTACCGGGGATCGCTCAACGACCTCGGTCCGTTTCTGTCCGACCGCCCGATGGTCAAGGGAACGGTCTACCTGCTGCGCCGCAAGTGCGCCAAGCCATCTTGCCGCTGCGCCCGGGGGGAGCACCACGAGACGATGGTCCTGACGGCCAGTATCGGCAGCAAGACTCGGTTGTGGACCATTACCGAGGACCGCCTGGATGAGATCCGTCAGCGAACGGAGCAGTATCGGCAGTTTCGCCGAGCGCGGGCTCGCTTTTTGAAGGAGTGCGGCAAACGCCAAGCAGAGATGCTGCGCTTAATAGACGCCATCGCGAAAGCCCGGACGCGGCAACCGTGAGTGTTGTCCATGGATGAAAAAGAGTTTCTGGCCGCGTCCCGCGGCGAATTTGGAGGAATGGGATATCTTATGACAAAAGACCTGAACATGGCTGAATTGGTGGCTCGGGCCGAGGCGGCTGGCAAAAGGCTTGCCCGGGCCCTTTTACTGTCGCGTCTGGAGCAGGACCCGCACCGCAATCCCGCTGAGCCCTTTTGTGGCCGATGCGGCGCGAAGCTCAGAATACAGGAAGCCGCGCAGCGGCGAGAGCTCAGTACGGCATTGGGCGAGTTTGAATATCAGCGGGCCTACGGCGTCTGCGACCGATGCGGGCATACGGCGGCGCCATTAGACGAAGCATTGGGCATTCCGCCTTTCGGCCCCAGCGTAGAGACCAGGCAGAAGATATGCCATGCTGCGGCGACAGCGCGGTCGTTTGAGATGGCGGCCGAGATATTGGAGGAGCAGGCCGGCATCAAACTGAGCGCCAAACAGGTGCGCGTGATCAGCGAGACGGAAGGCAAGGCGTTGGCGGAGGAGCGCGCCCAGGAGGTAAAGTCGTTTCGTAGCGGCAAGCCGATTGCCGGGCCGGAGCAGCCGCCTGAACTGATCGTGGTGGTGGCCGACGGCGGCCGCATTCAGACGCGCCAGGCGGATGATGAACAAGAGGGCGGGGCTTGGAAGGAAGACAAGGTGGGCGCTATCTACGAGGCCACCCCCCGCAAGGACCCCGAAGCACGTGAAGCCGAGAAGTACGAGGGGGCCAGGGCGCAGATGAAGACCTTTGCGGCCAGCATGACGGATTGGGATGAGTTTGGCTGGATGCTGTGCGTTGAGGCTATAAAGCGCGGCTACGTCCAGGCCAAGGAGAAGCTCTTCATTTCTGACGGGGCACAGAGTCTGCGTACCCTGCGCCAAGATCACTTCAACGGTGCCACCTTCATCTTGGACTGGTACCATGCTGTCGAGCATCTCTCTGGCTGTGGCAAGGCGGCCTTTGGCGAAAACACCGATGAGTATGCCGCGTGGTACAAGAAGATGAAAACGAAGTTATGGCTGGGCGAACTCGATGCCGTGATCCGGGGTATTGAGAAAGAGTCAGCCCGTGTGGGCAAGCCGCAGCCCAAGGAGCACGAGAGTTCGCCCCGTGTGATTCTGCACAGAAACATCGGGTATTTCAATGACAACCGCGACGGGATGGACTATCCTCGGTTCCGAGCAGAGGGTTGGCCGATCGGTTCAGGAGTGGCTGAGGGAGCAGTCAAGCAATTCGGTATGCGGCTGAAAGGGAGCGAGAACCAGAAGCGAGTCTTGCAGGCGTCGCGGCAACGTGAGGTCTGAAGCGTAGACAGCGGTCGTGTGGGGTGTGGGAAGTGAACCTCGAAAGTTTTGAAATCGTGGAGGCCGAGACGGTCCAGAACGGCGAAGGCAGAATGTGCGCCCTCGTTATGCGAGAGGGTGACGCTCCACCGGGGTCTAGGTCCACCTCACGCACGAAAGGCCGTCTTCGGAACCCAGGAGCCCCTGCCGGGACCATTGGTCGCACACGATGGGGGCCGGGCGCGAGGGAAGACCGGAGCGCTGGGCTGAGCCGAGGCAGGGTGTCTTACTGACCCATAGTACCAATGATAGCTCCGAAGGAAACGAGGAGTCAGGAGGGAAGGGGTCAGCCGAAGGGGAACCTAGGCTGGAGCGCCAAGGTCCGGACACAGGGCCGGGGAGCCTTGCCGTCGCACCTGGTCTGGGTGAACGAGGCAGCAAGGAGGAACAAGGGTGCGCAGTTCACGGCGTTGCTACATCACATGGATGTGGCTGCGCTGGAACGGGCGTTTAGGCGGCTGAAGCGGGCAGCTAGCGCAGGAGTCGACGGGATGACAGTCGCGGAATACGAGAAGGGCCTGGAAGAAAGACTCCAAGACCTTCACGAGCGGCTACATTCGGGGCGGTATCGGCCGAAGCCGGCACGCCGCAGTTACATCCCGAAAGCAGACGGCAGTCGCAGGGAACTAGGCATCCCCGCCATGGAGGACAAAATTCTCCAGGGGGCAATGGCCGAAATTCTCAGTGCCATCTATGAAACTGACTTCCTGGGGTTCTCATATGGGTTTCGACCCGGACGGAGCCCTCATATGGCGCTGGGTGCGCTGCGTCGGGCGCTGATGACGCAGAAGGTGAACTGGGTGCTTGACGCTGACATTCGGAACTTTTTCCCCTCGGTTTCTCACGAGTGGGTGCTTCGGATGTTGGCTTACCGGATAGCCGACCGACGAGTTCTGCGGCTCATCTGCCAATGGCTCAAGGCCGGAGTCTGGGAAAACGGGCAATGGACGGAGACGGTGGAAGGAACGCCACAGGGGTCTGGAATCAGTCCTCTGCTGTCCAACATCTTCCTGCACTATGTCCTTGACCAATGGACCCATGTTTGGAGACGACGCTGTGCGCGCGGACAGGTCATTATCGTGCGCTGGGCGGACGACTTCGTGATGGGTTTTCAGCACAAAGAGGACGGGGTGCGGATGCTGGCAGCGCTGAAGGAGCGGCTGGGAAAGTTTAGTCTGGCGCTTCATGAGGGCAAGACTCGGCTCATTGAGTTTGGCCGATTCGCGGCCGAGCGACGGGTCGGGCGGAAGGAGAGGCGGCCGGAAACGTTCGCTTTTCTGGGTTTCACGCACTACTGTGGAAAGAGTCGGGAAGGGTACTTTGTGGTCAAGCGGGAAACCATGGGTCGGAGGATGACGCGCAAGCTCAAAGAGTTGCGTAGTGAAGCCAAACGGCGAATGCACGAAAGCGTTTATAACCAGCACCTATGGCTGGTCAGCGTGCTGAACGGGCACTATCGGTACTACGGAGTGCCGGGCAACATCCGACGCATGAGGTCGTTCCATTGGGAAGTCTGGCGGCTATGGCTGCGCGTTCTGCGTCGGCGCGGGCATAAGCATCGGATGAACGTGGAACGTTACCGGCGACTGCTCGTGACCTACCCACTTCCAGTTCCGCGAATCTGCCATGGCCTGCAACCTCTTCTTGCCTGACTTGGGTGACCCATCGGAAGAACCGAGTGCGGGAAAGCCGCTCGCTCGGGTCTGTGAGGGCGAAAGCCGAATGGCTGAGCTACTCGGAAGAGTTGCAAGGTCATCCCAAAGGAGCTGATGGAAATGGCGGACCGCCTCAAAGAGTGGAGCCAGCCTTATCTGGAGTTGCTTTACGAGAAGCGGCAGCGGCCGCACGGAGAAGATTATCTCTGCGGATTGCTGTCGGACTTGGAGCGCAAAAGCGTGGAGCCGATCACGGAGCGACTGGGCCAATATCGTCGTCCGCTGCAATACTTTATCGGCGGCTCTGATTGGAACCACAAGCCTCTGCTCGATTATCTCAACCAACAGGTGGCGCAAGAGCTTGGGGAGCCGAATGGGATTTTGGTGGGCGATCCCAGCGCGATGCCCAAGAAAGGGAAGGAATCGGTCGGAGTGGCCCGGCAGTGGTGCGGCCGATTGGGCAAAACGGAGAATTGCCAGGTGGGCGTTTTCCTGGGCTACGTTTCGAACAAGGGACATACCTTGGTCGACGAGGAGTTGTATCTGCCTCGCGATTGGGCGCGCGACAAAGCGCGGCGAGAGAAGTGTCGGGTTCCCCGAGGCCTGCGCTTCAAGACGGCGCAGCGGCTGACCTTGGAAATGCTGCAAAGACGTCGCGGGGTTTTGCCGCATCGTTGGTTTGTGGCGGACGACGAATTCGGGCGCCCCGCATGGTTTCGCCGGAAGCTGGATATGATGGGAGAAAAGTATCTGCTGGAGGTCCCCTCGAACCTTTTGGTGCGCGACATCAACGCTCCGGCGCCGCCGCGGCTTGCCGGCAAACGAGGCGGGGCTCGAAAGGTTCCCTTTGTGCGAGCGCGGGACTGGATGGCCGCTCTGAAGAAACAGGACTGGAAGTCGTTCCATATTCGCGACGGCACCAAGGGGCCCGTGCAGGTATGGGCGGCATGCGTGCGCGTGCAGACCATGCATAAGAGGAGACGCTCCAAGAGAATTGAGTGGCTGGTGGTGATCAGGACGGACGAGAAAGTCCCGGAGTACCGATATTACTTCAGCAACGCGGAAGAGGATGTCGCCTTGGAAGAAATGGTTCATGCGGCAAGCGCCCGATACTGGGTCGAGGACTGTTTTGAGCGAGCCAAGGGCAGAGTCGGGCTGGATCACTACGAAGTGAGATCGTGGCAGGGCTGGCATCATCACATGACACTCGCCTTGATGGCCCTGCATTTTCTGGTTATGGAGCAGCGCCGATTGAGCGAGCTCACGCCGGTCATCACGGTGCAACAGACCGCCGAGGCCATCGGAGAAATTTTCCGGAACCCAGACATCAACCTTCGGGCTTTGGCGATCAAGCTTACGAATAGGCTGCGCCGCAATGAGCAGACGCGCATCGATCACTGGAAGAAGTTTCATCGTTTGCCGCCGTCGTGGATCATCGCGAGGTCAAGTCATGTTCCGACTTACGCACAGTAGAGTTATGCACTTGACTAGCCCTGCACCAGCGCATGCCTCGTATGCGGAATACCCGCCGGTCCGCGCTTTGCGGCCAGCAGGAGCAACGTAAGAAACCCATGCTCTCGAACACCTCGCCGAGTGAACCGGAAGGTATACTCGTCCAGGTACTCCTGGAAATGGGGGGCCTCCATTCGCCCATGGTGGGTGCCGTGGAGCCAAGTCTTGAGGTTGCCTATGACTTGGTGGACCCACGGGAGGAGCTTGCCGGCCCGTTCCGGGGTTTTCTGTACTCGGGGTACGTGGCTTACCCCCAGGGGGCTCCAGTCCGAGTACCTGTAGAAGGAGACGCCATCCGTGCGGACCTCGCTGCCGGGTGCGATGTTGGTCGCGACAAATTGCCGGATGAGGTCCCAGGAGAGCGGCTCGACCACCATCAGCTGGTACGTGTTTCAATCCTTGTTCTGCTGGATCGAGGGATGAGGTTCCGGGGGGAAGATCCGATACC